>CAIVHI010000259.1 GCA_903905685.1 uncultured Bacteroidota bacterium
AAATAAATACCAAAGAAAGGTAATTATCGGCACTGACAGGTAAGGAGCGAGAATACGGGATAGTCGACCGATACCGCAACAGTAAGGTCTTCGGTCGGCTTTATTTTCTTGCCTACGCTTCCCGATAATTTCGGAATCTTGGACGTATCGAAACTATAAGAGCTGCTTTTTGAAAAACGACCGCATCAATTCAGGTTTGATTTCCGAATTGCGTTCGGTTTTACACCACGGTTCTTCGGAATGGGTCATATTCCGCAATTTCCACGCGGAGAATTGCCCATAGACCATGTAGACTTCGTCCAGCAATTCTTTGTTCTCGCTCGTCAGTACGCTATCATCAAAGCCCTCCGGAATCGGGATGGCACTCGATCCGCTCGCTTTATACTCTTGGTATAGCGATTCCACTACCGGGCCATGTTCCCAAGCCAAGATTTTGTCCTCAAACAACTTTTCCCCATGCAAGGCCAAATGGAAACCCTGAGCGTAGTAAACTAATTTTTGAAGCTTTAAATTTGAAATGAAATCCCCAATTTCGGGATCGCTCTTGCAGAGCAAATACTGCGCCACCAATCTTGCCGTCAACATCTTGCACTATTTCCTGCAAAAATAACCACTATTTCAATCCATGCCGATGCCCATATCGACATTTGTGAACATTGCGAATTGCACAAAAGTTTTGGTAACGGACACATCATCCACCCTATCAGGTTTATCGGGGTCGCCGCAAAGTCGGCATCGAATTTTGGTCTGCCAAGTCCCGTTGCTGCTTGCTCCCCCCCACAATCGTTTTTTTAAAGTAGGTTTGCACAGTTTTTTTCGACATGAACCAAATCACGGAATCAGTACAAGCCCACTTGCTCCTCGCCGACGGCACCCTGTTTGTAGGGAAATCGTTCGGCGCAGCCGGCACTGCCGGCGGGGAATTGTGTTTCAATACCGGCATGACGGGCTACCAAGAGGTGTTTACAGACCCGTCCTACACCGGCCAGGTACTCATTATGAACAATGCCTACATAGGCAACTATGGCGTGAAGGCGACCGACGTGGAAAGCGGCGGGGTGAAAATCAATGCCGTCATTGCCAAGAATGTCTCTAACCGCTATTCGCGTATGGTGGCCGAAGACAGCTTGGGCAACTACCTGAAAGCGAACAATGTAGTGGCCATACATGGCGTAGATACCCGTGCACTGGTGCAGCACGTCCGCAATCGCGGTGCCATGAACTGCATTGTGTCTACCGAAATCTCCGACCCTGACCAACTGAAAGAGGCTTTGGCACGCGTGCCCGATATGGCCGGATTGGAACTCTCCTCCATAGTATCGGCCAAAGCCCCCTACGAAGTGGGCGACACCAATGCGCGACGCCGCATTGCCGTGCTCGACTTCGGGGTGAAACGAAATATCCTGAAATGCCTCTCCGACCGAGATGCATACCTTAAGGTATTCCCCGCACGCACGTCGGCAGCAGAACTGGAAGCCTTCCAACCCGATGGCTTCTTCCTATCTAACGGCCCTGGCGACCCTGCCTCTATGGACTATGCCGTACAAACCGTGCGTAGCCTGCTGGCTACGGGCAAGCCGTTGTTCGGCATTTGCCTAGGGCACCAGTTGCTGGCTCGTGCCAACAATGTGCCCACCTACAAAATGCACCACGGCCACCGCGGCCTGAACCACCCGGTGCTGAACCTGCGCACGGGCAAGGCGGAAACAACTACCCAAAACCACGGTTTTGCGGTAGACCATGAAGCCGTTAAGAACCATCCCGAATTGGAGCTCACCCATGTGAACCTCAACGATGGTACTGTGGAAGGCTTGCGCATGAAGGGTCGGCCGGCATTCTCGGTACAGTACCACCCCGAGTCTACCCCCGGTCCGCACGACTCCCGCTACCTATTCGATGAATTTTTCGCCCTGTTCCAATAGGCTGACGGCAAACTCCGTTCGCATTTCGGAAACATCGCTTTATATTTGACCCGACAATCCGTCAAGAGGCTTGTCGGGCTTTTTTTTATCCTACGTCGGCGAACTATTCAACACATCAAATTCATGAAACAGGAAAAAATCCTCATTATAGGGGCGGGCGGACAAATTGGGGTGGAACTCACCATGGCGCTCCGCAAACTGTATGGCACCGACAATGTCGTTGCATCGGACATTCGCGAAGCACACCCCCTGCTGAAAGACAGAGGCCCCTACCTGCAACTGAATGTGATGGACCCCGTAGCCACACTGGCGGCGGTGCGCAACCACGGCATTACCCAAATCTACCTACTGGCCGCATTGCTCTCTGCCACCGGCGAGAAAGACCCCAAGAAGGCTTGGGAAATCAATATGCAGAGCCTGTTGCAGATATTGGACATGGGCGTGCAGGAGAAACTGACCAAGATATACTGGCCCAGTTCCATAGCCGTTTTCGGCCCCACCACGCCCCGCGACAATACACCGCAACAAACGGTGATTGAGCCGGGCACCGTGTATGGCATCAGCAAGTATGCCGGCGAGCTGTGGGCGCAATACTACAACAAGCGTTGGGGCCTCGATGTGCGCAGCCTGCGCTACCCCGGCCTCATCAGTTGGAAATCGGAACCCGGCGGCGGCACCACCGACTATGCGGTGGAGATTTATCACGAAGCCCTGAAACACCAAAAATACACCTGCTTCCTGTCGGAAGACACTTACCTGCCCATGATGTATATGGACGATGCCATTCGTGCCACCATAGAGCTCATGGAGGCCCCTGCCGACCTCCTTAAGTCGCGCATGGCCTACAACTTGTCCGCCATGAGTTTTTCGCCCAAGGAGATAGCGGCATCCATCCGCCAACACATCCCCGATTTCACCATCGACTACGCTCCCGACTTCCGGCAGCAGATTGCCGACGGCTGGCCCAAGAGCATAGACGACACCGCAGCCCGCACCGACTGGAACTGGAAGCCCGAGTTTGACCTGGAGCGCATGACGGCCGATATGCTGACCAATTTGGGGAAGAAGGGATAGGGGCGCTGCGCTTGAGCGCGGGAGCGGAGAGGGAGTAAGAGTAAGAGTAAGAGTAAGAGTCCCACTAAATCGATGCGCTGTTTATGTCGGAACAACAAAAATGGCTTGTTGGATAAGAGAAAGAGGATTAGAAAGGGCATGGATTGTGGTGGGCGAATGGTAGCCTACTATTGTTGGCTGTAGGGGCGAGCCGCATTAGCCCTCGCAGGATGGTGCTGAGCCTCTGGTGAGCGTCGGCAAATCGAGCCATACTAAAGGGAGTGCCCATGAATTTCCCGGAACTCCCCCGATAAGAAACAACTGCAAGGTGGGGGTTGCGAAGGCCCCAATCCGCACCTTGAGCACATTTAAACCGGTTTCCACACAAAACAAAACGGGTGCTGCAAGCATAACTTGCAGCACCCGTCTCAGGAGTATCCGGTATGCGAATTAGAATTTGTACCGTATCCCGAAGGTGGCGGGAAAATACATGAGGTAGTAATTGCTGAAGTCGTGATTGTTGGAGTTGGATGAGGTGCCTACTTCGGCATAACGTGCAGCGATTTCCACATTCAGACCCAGTTTAGGGACGAAGTAGTAAGAGAAGCCGGCCTGAACGCCATAGCTGAGCCCTATGCCTGCATTGTAATCAAACTTAGACAGATATACATTACCCGAATCGGCCGGAGACTTGTACACGCTGTAGCTGCGAGAACCATCGTTCATGGTGGTCACCATTCCGAACATGGCTCCAAAGTAGAGATTGGCACGGTTGTATACTTGAAAACGCGTGTAAAACGGAATGACGTAGTTCATCATGACGGACTCCGAGATGGCACGGTCGGCAAACAGGAAAGTGATGTTTTGGGAATTCAAAGCGGTGCCGAAGGCGCCATTGAGTTTCCAAGTTCCTGATGACTGCCATTGGCGACTGCCCACATCGAAGGTAAGTTGCCAATTCGGGTTGAACGAATAGGCTCCACGAACCGAGAAATCTCCAACAATGTTGGTGCGCGTTCCTTGGTAGGACGTGGGCGGCCCGAGTGGGCGGGTGCATTGACTGAACCCTCCATTCAGACCCACCTCCCAATTCAATTCGGGAGGAAATATTTGCGCCTTAGCGGTGCTTACAGCAAAAAACGCGGCAATCGCCGAGAGTAAAAAAGTCCTCATGCAGTTGGGCAGGTTTTCAAAACGGATTCAAATTTATGTAAATTCCCCTTCGAAAGAAATGTTTCGCCGAAAATAGGCCAAAATTTCCCGTAAGGGCATTACGTTGCCATGATAAATGGGCGGCGCATTTCAGTGTGCCGCCCTTGGTTGTAGTGTGCCGAGTGCCCTACTTCATGAGGAAGGGCATCCTTGCAATATTTTTCAAGGCCATCCCCGTTCCGCGCACCACTGCACGCAGCGGGTCGTCGGCCACGTGTACGGGCAGCTTTATTTTATGGGAGATACGTTTGTCGAGGCCGCGCAACAAGGCACCGCCACCGGTGAGGTATAGTCCGCGACGGTAAATGTCGGCGGCCAATTCGGGCGGAGTGCTTTCCAAGGCTTTCAAAATCGCTTCTTCAATTTTGAAGATGGATTTGTCGAGTGCTTCGGCTACCTCTTGGTAAGAAACGAAAATCTGTTTGGGGATTCCCGTCACCAAATCGCGGCCGTTTACGGCTATTTCATCGGGTGGGTTGTCCAACTCTTTCAATGCCGAACCCACGTGAATTTTGATTTGTTCCGCAGTGCGTTCGCCAATCATCAGGCTATGGTAGCGGCGCATCGCCTCCATGATGTCTCCGGTGAATTCATCTCCCGCAATTCGGATGGACTGGTCGCAAACGATACCGGCAAGGGCGATGACCGAAATACCCGTTGTGCCACCGCCGATATCGATGATCATGTTGCCGGTAGGCTCTTCTACATCGATACCTATGCCGAGTGCGGCAGCCATGGGTTCGTGAATCATGTATACCTCCTTGGCACCCGCCTGTTCGGCGGAGTCTCGCACGGCACGTTTTTCAACCTCCGTGATGCTGGACGGTATACAGATTACCATGCGCCAACTGGGTGGGAACATCGGTTTTTTGGGATACACCAACTTGATCATTTCGCGCAGCATGCCTTCGGCAGCGTTGAAGTCTGCAATAACGCCGTCTTTCAAAGGACGTATCGTTTTCAGGTTTTCGTGCGTTTTTTCGTGCATCATCATCGCCTTCTTCCCTACTGCCACAATTTTATTGGTGGAGCGGTCTATGGCTACAATGGATGGTTCGTCTACGACTACCTGATCGTTATGTATGATAAGTGTATTGGCAGTGCCAAGATCTATTGCAATTTCCTGAGTTAAAAACTTGAAGAAGCCGAGAAAGCTCATTATGACTGTTGTTTATCGAAATTTACAGGACAAGACCAATGAAAAGCCACCCGATTTTGCCTATTTTTGCAAAATTAGCCAATTAATTATATCGGAAACGGCAAAGCCGGAAATATTTACTGCAAATCTAAAACCGACACCCAATAACGGTTCAAAATGGGGAAATTCGGGCTCCGAAACTGTCGTTACAGTCGGGGAGAGGGATTGTTTCCGCATCAAGGAAAAAAATCCACATAGAAATGCCCTGGTTTCCGGAAAATTAATATACCTTCGCCGAAATTTTATTTGAAGTATTATGTTCGCAATCGTAAATATCGCAGGACAACAATTTAAAGTCAGGAAAGATGACCAATTGTTCGTGCATCGTTTGAGCGGAAACTCCGGTGACAAAATCGAATTTTCCAATGTACTCATGGTCAGCAATGAAGGCTTGGTTACCGTTGGTGCCGCAGGCAAAACCGTTCATGCAGAAATCATCGATCACCTGAAGGGCGACAAGGTGATCGTTTTCAAGAAGAAACGCAGAAAAGGGTATCAGAAAATGAACGGTCACCGTCAATATCTGACCAAAATCAAAATCAACGAAATCGCTTAATTGTATCAACCCAAGCAAACTACTCTGAAATGGCACATAAAAAAGGGGAAGGCAGTGTAAGGAACGGCCGGGACTCCAACAGTAAAAGGTTAGGTGTAAAAATCTTTGGCGGACAACCCGCAATCTGCGGCAACATCATCCTCCGTCAACGTGGAACAGTATACCATCCCGGCAAAAACGTCGGTTTGGGCAAAGATTTCACCATTTTCGCCCTCACGGACGGCTTGGTGGAATTCCGCAAAACACGTACCAAAACTTTGGTATCGGTAACCCCGGTTACCATTCCGGCTGAAGCATAAGCTTTACCCAGACCTAACGATAAATGTTATTGAAGAAAGAGACTGTCTCGACAGCCTCTTTCTTTGTCATATAGGTACGTGAGGCAGCATAATGCCGACCTTTTTCCTGAAACCTAACCGCCCGAGTTATGCCGAAATCCCGTTACGATGTGGTCATTGTAGGTAGCGGCCTCGGCGGAATGGTTGCGGCAGTCATCTTGGCCAAAGAGGGTAAGAAGGTGTGCCTACTCGAGAAAAACAAACAATATGGCGGCAACCTACAAACGTTCGTCCGCAACCGCGTCATCTTCGATACCGGCGTGCACTACTTGGGCGGCCTTGCACCCAACCAAAACCTCTACCGCTATTTCAAGTACCTCGGCATCATGGACGACCTTCGCCTGCAACCCATGGCCGAAGACGGATTCGACCGGGTGTCGTTTGGCGACAAAGAATATGGCATAGCACAAGGGTACGAGCGGTTCACGGAAGTTTTATCTCAGGCATTCCCCAATGAAGGCCCTGCATTGGAGGCCTACTGCAAGTTGCTGAAAGACACCTGCGGCTCGTTCCCATTATACAATTTGGAAGATGGCGCATATTCGCCCGAAGCAATGGCTGGGGCCGCATCTACGGTTATCGAAAGCCTCACCAACAACCCCACTTTGCAGGCCGTTTTGGGGGCAACCAACTTCCTATATGCCGGAATAAAACACAAGACCCCGTTTTATGTTCATGCGCTCGCCGTGAACTCCTATATCCAGAGTGCATGGCGATGCGAAAATGGCGGTAGCCAAATCGCAAAATTATTGTTGCGCGAACTGCGCAAACATGGCGGCGAGGCCTACCGAGCGCGGGAAGTAGTCAAATTTATAGTTAAGGACGACCGAGTCTCGGGGGTGTTGCTGAACGACAGGTCTCCAATAGCAGGCAATACGTTTATTGCCAATATGGATGTCAAGCGCATGATTTCCTTGGTAGGTGCCACCCATTTCCGCAAAGCCTACACCAACAGGATTGGGGGGCTGGAAGATGGAATCTCTGCATTCAGCCTCTATATCGTATTCAAACCGGGCACTTTCCCGTATGCCGACTGCAACCATTACCATTTCAACACGCCTGACGAAGTGTGGAGTGCGCAAGACTATACACCTGCCGACTGGCCGCGCGGCTTCATGTGTTCGTTTACCTTATCTAAAAATCAGGGGCGTTGGGCCGAAGGGATGACCTGTCTTGCTTATATGAAGTATGAGGAAGTGGCCCCCTGGGCGAAAACATTCCATACCACATTGCAAGCCAACGGTAGGGGCACCGATTATGAAACATTCAAGGCCGAAAAGGCTGCACGGTTGTTGGCAGCGGTGGAACGGAAGTTTCCAGGGATAGGGGCATGTATTCAAAACATTTATTCATCAACCCCGCTATCTTACCGCGACTACATGGGTGCGTCGGGCGGCAACATGTACGGCTATGTGAAAGATGCCGCCGACCCCATGCGGACGGCGATATCGGTAAAGACCAAATTGCCAAACCTGTTTCTCGCCGGGCAGTGTGTAGGGATGCATGGCATCACGGGAGTGACCATAGGTGCAGTACTCACCTGTAAGGAAATATTGGGTGACCAGGTTGACTTGGTGGGAAAGATTGTGGGAGAGACCGAGGCATTTACATGATGCCTAGAATTAGGTATCATCCTACAGGGAATAACTCCTACCGTACCGGTTGGGATTCAAAAAACCAATCCTCATCGGTGGGCTTGGCATTCTTTCGTTGCCTGAAGCGTGGGGCAAATTGGAAGGCAATACCCATGCTGCCGTAAAACGGCGATGTGGCGTAACGGTAGCTCTGCCCCGCACTGTATTCGTTCGCCGGTCCAGGACTTTGATCGGGCATCTGCCCGATTTGGACACCGAGTTGCAGGGTAAGCCTCACATATTTGTAGCCGGTCTGAATTTCTCCGTAGGGCTGCATCAGCACAAACGGCCGAGACCGGATTTGGCTGATCTGGTAAGCATCTATCACCGCACCGGAGTCTACATTGAAGGTGTTGAACTTTTTATAAAGCACCCTTGCACCTACCATGAATGCCAAGTATTTGCAACTGAGCCCATAGCCTGCCTGCACAAAGCAGCGGGTATACCTGCCCGAGTATCGGCCGGGGTCGGGGTAATTGGAAGAATTGGCGATGTCGCCAAAGCCCCCGCCGGCGTATACCTCAAATTTCCCTTTCAGGCCATCTCGGGTGAAGTACCCCGCCCCGAAATCGGCACTCGAGCCATTCAAGACCAATTTTTCAGGAAACGAACTGTAGAGCGGCCAACCTGCCGAGTAGGTGTCGTTTCGCTTGAAATTGCTGTTGTTGCGGTAAGACGCTATGATGCCCAAGTGGTTGATGGGCGCAAACGCGGCATCGAGCGCATACCCGCTGCCACTCCCATTGTCGTTGCTCGATTGCGGCTGCACGGCGGCATCCAGCCGTACCTCCCGCGCCTCCATAAATCCCGGGCTGTTCACCTTATCGGGAATGTGCACATATAAGGCTTTGGGCGATGTGCAGGAAGCAGCCAGTAAGGCCGTGGCTACCAAAATGTTTAGGAATCTACCAACAAGCGCACTCATGCCGACATGTTTTGGAATAGACCATTTGGGCCATTAGGTTGAGGCTATATTAAAGTTAGGGGTTCGCCGGCGAGCCTACAAAAAGGGAGCATCAGGCTCCTACCGGGCGCACGCACATCTTATAAGCCCCCGGAGTGATGCCTTCCTTCTTCTTAAACAGGCGGATGAAGTAGTTGGTGTCGTCGAAGCCGCAGCGGCCCGAGATTTGGGAGATGCTGTAGCGGCCCTCCGCCAGGAGCTGTTTGGCCAGCTTGATGCGTTCCCGATTGATGTACTCCACCGGGGTGAGCCCAAACTGCTGCTTAAACCACTTGAAAAACATATTGCGGCTCATATAGGCTTTTCGGCACAGCTCGTCGGCCAATATCTTGTCGGTGAGGTGCTCGTTGATGTAATGCAGCACAAAGCCGGGCCGGTTGCCCGATGATGCCGAGTCGCCATCCGTCATCACCTGTTGCAAGTGCTGGCTCTGCACAAGCCTGATGAGCAATTCCTTTAGATTGAGGTCGGCAAATATCTCCTTGGAGCGGTCGCCACCCGAGCATACCCTTATCAACTTGTTGATGAGTGCCGTCACCTCTTCATCATTGTCGAAGTGGTAGCGGTTGAATTGCAACCTCCACTCCCTCTTTTCATCGGGAGCATCGTTATAGTATTCGTTCAGAAATTGGAGTGTATTGGTAATGTATTGGGCATCCACCGCCGATGTCTTGGTCGAGTGAGTAACACACTCCCGAAATAGGTGTACACTTTCGTTAGACGATCCAGATTTTTGTTTATTGACATTTCGTCTCTCGGCGATTTAAACTATACATTATAGAGTTGTCGCAAAATATCTATTTTTGAGGTCAAAGGGTATTCCAAAATACACTATTTGACAATTTAGATGTCGACAGTAGCGCGCATAATCAGAAAACTCAAGTCCTTTTTTCCCGTCATGAAGGGTTTGGCCCAAGTCAGTTTTTCGCAATTTGGCGAAGACATCATCATCTTGAAGATGCTGGAGCGTTATGGGGTGCGGGAAGTAACCTACCTCGACATAGGTGCGAATGACCCAATTTGCGGAAGCAACACCTACAATTTTTACCTGCGGGGGCATAAAGGCGTATTGGTAGAGCCGTATGCCGAATTGTGTACGGCTCTGAAAAACCGCCGCCCGCAGGATACCGTCTTGAATTTCGGAATAGGAAGTGAAATTGAGGCAGATGCCGATTTTTTTACATTCGGACCGAAACATACACCCCTAAATACATTTTCAAAAGAAGATGCACTCCAGTCGGAAAAACAAGGGTTTCCGATTGAGAAGATTTACAAAGTGCCATTGAAGAACATCAATAATATCATCTCTACCCATTTCGGCAACAAAGCACCAACAATTATTTCTCTGGATGTAGAGGGATACGATGAAACCATTCTGCGCAGCTTGGATTTTGAACGATATCAGGCGCTCTTGGTGTGTGTGGAGACCGTAAGTTTTGCTGCAAGCGGCGAATGGGAAAAAAGGTTGCCCATCTTGGAGTTTATGGCATCAAAGGGCTACTTTGTTTATGCAGACACACATGTCAATACCATTTTTTGTTCAAGGAGGGAATTTGACCACATCTTGAACGCAAAAAAGTGACGGATACAGGTGCTGCATTTTATGTTTAAAAACAGAGTGGAACACGGCCGTGGATGCTTGCATCCATGATTCCCCCTATGGTACGGTTATGTGGACCACACGTTTAAAATGACAGATTAATCAACCAGTTAAAAATCTCAATAACAATTAAACATTCCAAACCAATCACAGTCTAACAAATTCAACACCGAAGTTTTTCGGGTTTTTACTTTTGAAATGCATAACGCCCGCCAAGAACCAGGAACCAGGATTGTATTTGTCGATGCTTTGCGAGGCTTCGCTTTGTTGGGTATCCTGTTGGTCCATTTCAATTTCTGGTTCGTAGTTTCTCCCATGCCCGACCTGGTGGTGAATGGGGATTTCGGGGCGCTCTCCAAAGCCGCCGAGTTGTTGAACTCCGTTTTCATCAAGGGTAAGTTCTATTTCCTCTTCTCGTTCCTTTTCGGCATCAGTTTCTATCTCCAAACTATTGCATTCGCCAAGAAATCGGCGCATCCAGATTTGCTGTTCGTAAGGCGAGCTGTCGGCCTTTTCCTGCTCGGGTGTGTGCACAACGTTTTTTGGGCAGGCGACATTCTTCAAACCTATGCGGTTTTGATGCTGCCCACTTTGCTGTTGCGCCGATTGCCGGCAAATTGGCTGCTCGTTATCGGATTGCTGTTCATAGCCGATACCCCAAACCTGCTACGCGACATCTATACCATGGTTTGCGGCATTCCGGACCCACCGCCGGGAGCGATGCATTATGACTTCCTCCATTACATCGAATCGGGTACGCCCGCCCAAATCGTGGCCTATAATTACAACCATATCCACGAAAAAATAGTCTTTCTGCTCCTAAGCGGTCGGCTGTCCATCACTTTCGGCTTTTTATTGCTGGGCTTGGCCATAGGTAAAAAGGGGTATTTGAACCGACTGGAATTCGAAAAAAAGCCGCTGACCAAGGTTTTCGGCATCGCATTCGCGGCTTTGGTGTTGTTCCAAGTTGTTGGCTCCAAGTTGAACCATATGGAGGGCAGTGCATTGGCCACTCCCAAATTATTGATTGTATTCCTGCAAAGCGCGTCGTCCATAATTGCATATACCTCATTTTTGGCCTTGATATTTCGAAGCCGCCATTGCAAGGTCGTTGTGCACTACCTTACCA
The DNA here is from genome assembly GCA_903905685.1 of uncultured Bacteroidota bacterium. Lineage (GTDB taxonomy): Bacteria > Bacteroidota > Bacteroidia > Chitinophagales > Chitinophagaceae > CAIYTT01. Next base: position 11,607 of record CAIVHI010000259.1, read on the forward strand.
TGCTGGGAAAGTTGTCACTCACAACCTACCTAGTGCAGACTGTGGTCGCGGTTTACTTGTTTTATGGCTTCGG
>CAIVHI010000260.1 GCA_903905685.1 uncultured Bacteroidota bacterium
TAAGTTCATCCAGTTCACCACCGAGGCAGTGAAGCACTACAAGCCGTCGGAACTCTACTTCATGATATCGAGCAGCGGCGGCGATGTGGACTCCGGATTTGCGCTTTACAACTTTCTCGATTCTCTGCAAGGCCAAATGCACAATACGATGCACAATGTGGGCGCCATAGACTCCATAGCCAACGTGATATTCCTCGCCGGCCAAAAACGCTATGCCGCTCCCAATGCCTCGTTTTTGTTCCACGGCATCAACGTCACCTTGCAGGGCATCTTCACCATCAGTGCCGTGAAGGAGCACCTCAGCAGATTGGAAATCCGCGAAAACCGAATCATCGACACCGTCATGAAGCACACCCAACTTACGGGCGAAGAACTCGGCATCATGTTCCGTCAAGGTGAGAGCAAGGACGGGCAGTATGCATTGTCGAAAGGCATCATCCAAGAAATCCGCGTGCCCTCTATACCGCAAGGTGCCGTGCACTTGGCCATGTCGTTCGTGTAAGGCTTCGCAGATTTCGAAACCAACACCATCCACTATGCCCCATTTCAAGAAGCTCTTGCTCTTGTGCCTCATTGCACCCCTTATTACTTTTGGCCAGCACTTCGAAGCCGGACTCAACTACGGCTCCGATTTCGAAGCCACCTTTTGCCTGCGGGTGCTGAAGCACTTCAAACTCGGCGTGGGCTACGAGTATACGCGCAATACCGCCACCCCCATTTTGGGTTCGCACAGCTATACCGAGTACCTGAGCTCCCCAATCGTTATAGTGGAATATGTGCAAACCGTTAGGCGGCACATGTGGTATGGCGGGGTCGATTTCGGTAAAGTATACATCTCCACCACCGACGCGCCCCCGGGCATAGCGGCCGAGCCCGCAGCCTTTCGCGAAGGCCTACACTTCGGCTACAACCTCCGGCTCTATAAGCGGTTCTACGCCAATGCCCAAGCCGGCTATTGGCGGTATTCATCCACCACCACTGCCACCTCGGGCGGCATCACCTCGTCCACCGGCTATTCGGGCGGCCTGTCAACGTTTACGTTGGGACTGCATTATATGTTGAACTAACCCCGTAAAGTTGACACCGAGGGCTTGACTAATACTGCAGTATTACCAAATTGCACCACTCCCGATAGGCTTCATGCCTGTACCGATGGGCTGTCGCCGTGCCATTCCTGCAACGGAATGAGTATGGGCCATACACGAAGACGCGGCCCCAAAACAAATTTTCGGGACCGCGTCTTCGTGCGTAGCGGCGGTTAAGCCGAACCAACGGCATCGTTATTTGTCAACGGCAAGCAAGCTGTTGTAGGTGGCAGTGGCGGTTTTGATGCGTACCAAGTAGATGCCCGTGCGAGCATTGGGCAAGCTGATGGTGGTGGCCGTTGCAACAGTCTCGTCCGTCCAAATGGTTCTACCCAAGCCGTCAATAACGGCGATGGCCGCTACACCTGCCGTTGTAGGCAGCTTCACAACAAAGGTACCCGCCGTCGGGTTGGGATATACTTCCACATCTCCTTGCGCTGAAACCTGTGCAACGGCAGCAATCGAGTCGCACTTCCAAGCCGACGGGATGGTGACTTCAAAACTGTCGGAGGTGGAGCCGCATGCGTTGGATATCGTGTAAATGACGGTATCGATACCTGAAGTTATTCCTTCTAAAACGCCCGTATTGATGAGTGCATGCCCATTCGTCACACCCCAAGTGCCACCGGATACGGTGGCAGTCAGGGTATCTGCAATTCGGCTGATGCAAACCACGCTGGAGCCGGCTATGGAGGCCGGAGCGGGTGGGCCGTTCACGGTCAAGGTCTTGGTGGTGGTGACACTGCCAATTATATAGGTAACGGTTACGGTACCTACCGACTGCCCGGTGACTTTACCCGTCGCCGAATCTACAGTGGCGACCGATGCGGCACCGCTCACCCAAACACCGCCGGGAGTGGCATTGGTGAGCACCGTGGTGCCGCCTACACACACTGTGGCGGCACCTGCGGTTGCCGTCATATAGGGTTGTATGCCGAAGATGGCTGCTTGGTCGTTGATGAAACCGCCGGTGCCGCCGCCGGTGCCCAAAACGGGAGGATTCATGTTGTCGACCGAATAGTAGCCGTTGGGACCGCTGCCGCTCCATCCCCAATTGGCATGGAAGTAGTTGGTGCCGAGGGTGTCGTCAAACCCATCGAGCACCCAGCAGTGGCCGCCCGCCGCGCCGGAGCCTGAATAGATAACCGGCCGGCCGGCATTCAGTTCATTCTTTATCAACGTCAACCAAGCCACGGTGCTGTGGCCGGCACGAGACAAGCCCTTGATGGTGGTGCTGTTGTACCTGAAATATTGGGTAAGTGCATATTGTGCGCAATTGGGGGGCGTGCCCGTGGCCGACGAAATGACGTAGGCGCCGCTCTCGTTGGCGGTATAGTCCATATCCACCGCAACGCCCACATCCCACATGAGCTGCGCTATGGCGGCGTTGTGGCCCGCAATGGCTACCGGCATGGATGCCCAATTGTAGCCGTGGTTGAAGTTGGCCGTGAGATTGAAGCCGCGCGTAGCCGAAACATAGGAATTGGAACCCGTGCCCGATGCCGGCCACTTCCAAAAGCGCATCACCTGTGCGGTGGCGGTGGCCACGCAGCCGGTTACGCTCAGGCCGCCACCCACCACATCGTTGGGGCAACTGTCGTTGTAATGCGGTGCCTGGTCCCAAGTAATGGTGCCCAGCAGCGGACCCACAACCACACTTGTGGCGCGGTCGGCGTTCTTGGCGGTAGCGGTACCGGCGAGGTTGTTCCATTTCTCCGCAATAGTGGCCGATGCCTCCATCTTGGCAGCCTTTACGGCTTCAATCTGCTGTTGGTAGCCATTGATGAAGTAGCGCGTGGAGGGGGCAATACGGTCGGGGTA
>CAIVHI010000261.1 GCA_903905685.1 uncultured Bacteroidota bacterium
GGGCAAACTGCTTTATATCCACTATTGGCTTCGCCTTTTTTTCTTCTTGATGACCACCCGGGCCGACATCTTCTGCGCCATCGATTTGGATACCATCCTGCCGGTATATTTCGCGTCGTGGATGCGGCGCAAAAAAAGGGTGTATGATGCACACGAGATATTTACCGATTTGAAAGAAGTCATTTCCCGCCCACCAATACACAAAATGTGGACGGCAATAGGCAATTTCACCATCCCGCGTTTCCCGGTAGGCTATACGATTGGAGAATGCTATGCCGATGAATTTGAAAAACGATATGGCGTAAAGTATTCCATTGTAAGGAATGCCACAGTGCTCCGTCCGTTGGAATCCCCCAAGCCGCATGGCCGCTACATCCTTTACCAAGGTGCAGTGAACGTGGGCCGATGCTTTGAACAGTTGTTGCCCGCCATGAAAATGGTAGACGCGCACCTCATAGTGTGCGGTGCAGGAAATTTCTACAAGGAAGCGGTTGCCCTTGCCGATGCTTTGGGATTGCAAGACAAAGTAATTTTCAAGGGCTATGTGCCGCCCGACGAATTGCGCAGCTACACGCGGAACGCCTATATAGGCATCACGCTATTTGAGGACACCAGCTTGAGCAACCGGTTGTCGCTCGCGAACCGGTTCTTCGACTACATGCATTTTGCGGTACCGCAATTGTGCATCCAATATCCCGAGTATGAAAGAGTAAACAACCGCTTCGAAATCGCAACGCTTATTTCCGACACCTCGCCCGAGCACATCGCGTCGTCGCTCAATAGACTGTTGAACGATGCCCCCTATTACGAACGCTTGCAAAAAAATTGCCTGGAAGCCCGAACCACCTACTGCTGGCAGGAAGAGGCCAAAACACTGCTTCAAGTTTATGCCCGCCTCTCCGTCCAATAAACTGCATATTGTTGCTTTCGATGTGCCCTACCCTGCCGATTACGGTGGTGCCATAGATGTGTATTATAAACTGGCGGCCCTACATAGAAAGGGATGCGCCATTACCCTTCATTGCTTTGAGTATGGCCGGCCGCATGCGGCCCAATTGGAGAAACTTTGCAGTGCGGTACATTATTACCCCCGAATAACCGGACTGAACGGCCTGCGCCCCCCGCTTCCCTATATTGTTTCGTCTCGACGTAATGGGGAACTAATGAAAAACCTTTTGGAAGACGACGCGCCCATACTATTTGAGGGAATCCACACCTGTTTTTACCTCAACCACCAGGCACTCCAAAACCGCTTCAAAGCCCTGCGGATACACAACATTGAGCACCAATACTACATGCAGTTGGCCGGAGGAGTTGGTTTCGGGTTTCGCAAAATGTTCTTTTTGCAAGAGGCGCGTATGTTGAAGGCTTTCGAAATGAAACTGCAAAATGTGCAAGCATTCTTTGCGTTGTCAAAGACCGATTCTGAATTTTTCAGGGCTATCTATCCAGATGCCGTGCATCGGTTTGTCTCGCCGTTTCACCGGCACGATGTAGTAGAATCAACCCCAGGCATGGGTGCCTTCTGCCTCTACCACGGCAACCTCTCCCACCCCGAAAACGTAACGGCTGCCAAATTCCTTCTGGACGAAGTAGTGCCTTCCTTAAAGATGCGCTTGGTAGTTGCAGGCAAATCGCCTCATCCGTCCATTGTGGCCAGATGCCAAGAATCGTCCAACGGCGAATTGGTTGCCGACCCCGACGAAGCCCGCATGGAACAACTGATTAGGGACGCACACATACACGTCTTACCCACCTTCCAAACATCGGGCATGAAGTTGAAACTCCTCCATGCACTTTATGGGGGGAGATTCGTGGTTGTGAATGCCGCAATGCTCCATGGCTCGGGCCTCGAAAACGCCTGTATCGGAGCCCAAACCGCCAAAGAATTTATCGACACCTGTAACGGACTTTTGGACAAGCCGTTCACGGAGGTCGACCTCGAGTACCGCCGCAATGTCCTTGCCGGCTATGGCAACTTGGCCAATTCCGGGATAATGATGGACGAACTGGGGTTGGAACGTCAGTAGATTATACTCAGCCTATTCCTTTGGCCCATTTCGAGTTATTCCGCGTATGCGGCTCCCCGACTGATAATCCGCAGCATCGAACTCATCTTGTAGGCTTTGAAGCCCCAATACTCTGAGGCTGGAGGCATTCCCACCTTGCCAAATAAAGGCATTCTTTTCAGGCAATCCTATATCTAACGGCAACGCCGGCCAGATTGCTCTAGCCGGCGTTGCCGATTCGAAAACCAAAACCTTTTAGAGTTTGAGCAGTTTTTCTGTTTTTAAGACCAGACCATCGGTATTGGATACCTGAATGAGGTACATGCCACCTGCAAAGTTGGATAGGTCGATTTGTTTGGCTTGACCCACACTCATCAATACGGTACCATCGGGGCTCATCACCTTGACATTTACCGAAACCGATGACGAAACAAACACAACGTTTGTAGCGGGGTTGGGGAACAACGAAACCTCGTTGCCACCGCCATTCACCTTCACGATACCCGAGCTACCAGAGCCCGATTTGATGTCGTAGGATGCAGACGTATCTGCACAACCGTTCATATCGGCAGCAATCACGAAATAAGTACCGGTATCCACGGCATCATAGCTGGCAGAGGTAGCGCCGGGGATGGCAACCCCGTTCTTGTACCATTGATAGGTAGCAAATGAAGCCGTTGTTGAAAGGACATTTGGAGCGGTAAAAGTAATGGACGGCGTTGACGAATTAGACACCGTTGCGCCACCGAGGGTTTCTTGGCAAGAGCCATTGCTGAGCGTAACCGAATAGGTGGCAGCAGAATCAGCAGTAAAGGTTTGGCTAGTGGCACCGGCAATGTCATTACCGTTAATCATCCATTGGTAAGTCAATCCGCTTCCTGTAGAAAGGGCGTTCAACACAACGGGATTACCATGACAGAGTGTTGCAGATGCAGGACTTATGGACGTGCTACCCAACGAACCACCGAAAGTAATGGAGAAAGTGGCATCGGTAGCGCAACCCGAAGAGTTGGTCACTTGGTAGGTGAATACCACGGTTCCTGCTGCTATCCCGTTGACTACACCCGAAGTGCTGCCAATGGTTGCCAGTGAGGGCGTACCCGATATCCAAGTACCGCCTGCGGTAGCATCGGTCAAAACCGTAGAAGCACCTGCACATACCGTAGCAGCCGTACCGGCGATAGGAGCTACGAGCGGGCCGGCATTAACTGTCACAATTGCAGAGTCGTTCGTACTGCCGCAAATGTTGGTGACAGTGTAGTAGATGGTCACAACATCGGCAGCTACCCCGGTAACAATACCCGTGGTTAGGCCTACAGTTGCAACGGTAGAATTGCCACTTGCCCAGGTGCCGCCTGTTGCCGCATCGGCCAAGGACGTGGAGGCTCCTACACAGACCGTGAGGGTACCGGAGATAGCCGAAGAACCTGGAGCAGCCAAAACGGTATCAGCAGAAGTAGCCACTCCGGTACAACCAAATGCATTGGTGAGCGAGTAAGATATTGTAGTATATCCCGCAACGATACCGGTGAACATGCCCGTAGCATCAACCGTTCCGATCGCGGTGTTGGAGCTAGACCACGTACCGCCAATTGTAGTGTCGGCCAAAGGAGTTGTGGACGAAGAACAAAGGGTAGTAGCCCCCGTTATGGCACCAATGACGGGTGTTGGATTTACCGTAATCACGAAGTTGGAAGTTGCAGTACCGCATGCGTTGTTCATCAGGTAGAACATGCTGTCAGTTCCGACAGCAACACCTGTAACGATTCCGGTGGTTGCACTTATGGTTGCATTGGTATTAGAGGCTACCCATGTACCACCCGTGTCTACATCTGCAAGCGTAATTGTAGAACCTGTACAAACCGTGTTGGCCCCGGTTATGGTGCCTGAAACGGGGAACGTAACAACTGCAATATTTACAGTTGCAGTAGCCGAACCACAAGAATTGGAAACCGTATAAGAGATCATGTCGGTGCCCGCGGTAACGGCCGTAACCAGCCCGGTTGCGCCATTCACAGTGGCATCGCCATTGGATGCGGACCATGTACCACCGCCGGCGGCATCCGTCAAGTTCAAGGTAGAACCTACGCACATGGGAGCGGCGCCAGTTATCGTACCTGCGTTAGGCATTGGCAACACGGTCATTAATTTGAACGTACCTACAGTACCGCAAGCATTCACAATGGTATAACTGATGGTGTCGGTACCCAACGCAACACCCGTAACGATGCCGTCGCCGACGCCTACAGTTGCTACAGCGAGGTCGCCACTACTCCAAGTTCCGCCTGCGAGCGACTCAGACAAGGTAGCTGTAGCACCTTGACATACTATGGAGGAACCCGAGATGATACCGGCAGTGGGGAACAACGAAACGGTAACGGCATAAGTGGTTACTGCGGTACCGCAACCATTGGTGTAGGTATAAGACACCATTTCGACACCCGCCGTAACGCCAAGCAATACACCCGGAGCGGGCGATGACGCATCGCCGTTGCTCAAAGACCAAGTACCACCGGTAACGGGGTCTGACAACGTAATCAGACTGCCTACGCATACCGAAGTGGGTCCGGAGATGACGCCCGCGAAAGTGGAAATACTCACGGTCACAACTTCATCGGCCACGCCGGTGCCGCAAGCATTGGTATTGGTATAATAGATGGTATCTACGCCGACTGTCAAACCTGTAAGCACACCACTTATTGGTGATACGGACGCATTGCCGTTGGATGCACTCCAAGTACCGCCCACAGTAGCATCTGTGAGGTGTAAAGTAGTGCCAAGACAAACGCTGTTACCACCGCCGATGGCGGCAGGAACAGGAGAAGCATCTACCGTGATGATTTTGTAAGTAGTGGCGGTTCCGCAACCGGTAGTGACCGAATAGCTGATTGTATCGATACCGGCCGACACACCCGAAACCACACCTGTTGTCGGAACGACAGTTGCATTGGCGTTGCTACTGCTGTAAGAACCACCGGATACCGGGTCGGTCAAAGTAATCAACGAACCGGCGCAAACCGATGACGCACCTGTAATGGTACCTGCGGAAGCCGCAGCGTTAACCGTTACGGGCCAAACCGCGGCAAGGGTGCCGCAGCCATTGGTGACCGCATAAGAGATGGTTACCGTGCCTCCAGCAACCCCGGTAACAACACCCGATGCAGAAACTGTGGCAATAGCCGTATTGCTGCTCACCCAAGTGCCACCCGAAACTGTTTCAGACAACGAGATGTTGGCACCACCGCACACCACGTTCGGTCCGGAGATGGAACCGGTGTCGGGCAATGGCATAACAGTCATTATTTTGGTAGTCACCGCAACACCGCAAGCATTGGTGGCTAAATATATTATGGTGTCTACGCCTGCACTGATGCCGGAGAACGTCCCCGTAGAGTCTATGGTAGCATGCGTATTGCTGACACTGTAGGTACCGCCGGTTACCGAATCGGCAATCACGGTGAACGAACCCGCGCAAATCATGCTTGGTCCAAGCAAGGTCCCGGCAGTAGCACCGGAATCAACAGTGATGCTGAAAGTTGCCGACTGTGTGCCGCAAGAATTGGTAACGGAGTAGGAAATGATATCGATGCCGGCAGTAACCCCGGTTACGATACCGGATGAGGAAACCGTAGCATGACCATTGCTTGCAGACCATGTGCCGAGGCCGACGGTCTCGGTGAGTGCAGTCGATGCCGTACCGCAAATGGATGAAGCTCCCGAAATGGTGCCGGGATTTGCCAAGGGATTAACAGTGACGGGAACCGTTACCGAGCAAGTACCGATGGTGTAAGAAATCGTTGCAGTGCCTGCAGCCACTCCTGTGACAGCACCGGAAAGGCTGGCCGATGCTACAGTGGCATCGGATGTTGTCCAAGCACCGCCCGAAACGCCGTCGGTAAAGGAGATGGCATTTCCTACGCAAACCGTGCCCGATGTGGGCGCAATTGCCGTTGGAGCGTTGCTGACGGTAATTGAAGCAGTCGCCGCGCACGTACCTATTGAGTAAGAAATGGTTGCAATGCCCGCAGCTATTCCTGTAACTACACCCGCACCGCTAACCGATGCAATCGTACCCGAACCGCTGGTCCAGCTACCACCCGAAGTAGCATCAGACAAGGAAAGCGTTGTACCGGCACAAATGATGCCTGATGCCGGCGTAATGGCCGCAGGGGCGGTATTTACCGTAACCGAAGATGTGGCCGAGCATGAACCCACGGTATAGCTGATGGTTGCGGTACCGACGCTAACGCCCGTAACCACTCCACCCGATACTGTGGCAGCAGCCGATGAAGATGACCAAGTTCCTCCCGACGACGCGTCGGTAAATGTAGAGGCGGAGCCGACGCAAATGGAAGCAGAAGCCGGCGAAATGGGAGATACGCTTCCTATTACAGTGATGACTTTGGTAGCCGAGCAACCACCCACGGTATAAGAGATGGTAGCTGTGCCGCCTGCAACCCCGGTAACGATGCCGGTAGTGCCGCCAACCGTGGCAACGCCTGTACTACCACTTGTCCATGTACCACCAACCGTTGCATCTGCAAGGGTGGTCGTTGTACCTGCGCAAATGGAGACTGCGGTTGCCGGGGTAATTGATGCGGGAGCTGCATTTACCGTTATGGAAGCCAAAACCGAACAGGTTCCGGCAGTATAGGAAATGATTGCTGTACCTGGAGCAATGCCGGTAACCAAGCCCGAGGCAACTGTAGCGACTGCTGCATTGCTGCTGGTCCAGGCACCGCCGCCGGTGGCATCGGTAAGCGTTACATTACTGCCTGCACATATCGTTGCAGACGAAGGCGTAATTGCCGCCGCACCCACAGAAACCGAGATGGTTTTAGTGACGGTACAAGTACCCACCGAGTAGGTAATCGTGGCCGCGCCCGTCGCAACGCCGGTTACGATACCTGTTGTTGAACCCACGGTAGCAATACCGGATGCGCTACTTGTCCAAGTTCCACCTGCCGTTCCGTCTGCGAGGGTCACGGTTGTGCCTGCACAGACCACTACCGGACCAGCAGGTGTAATGGCACCGGGAGCAGCTACCACGGTGACCGATGCTGTAGACGAACAAGAACCAACCGTATAGGATATGGTTGATATACCTGCACTAACGCCCAATACCGAACCACCGGAGACCGAAGCGACACCCGATGCGCTGGAGGTCCAAGCGCCCCCGGCGGTGGCATCGGTAAATGAAACCGAAGTACCCACGCAAATGGATGCAGAGGATGGTGAGATAGCTGCCGGACCCGCTTGAACGGTTATGGGCAATGTGGAGGTGCAGCCGCCGGCCGAGTAAGTAATGGTTGCCGTGCCTGCCGCAACTGCGGTCACAACACCGGTTGTGGCACCCACAGCAGCAACGCCCGTTGCGCTGGACGACCAGGTGCCGCCGCTTGTGGCATCGGTAAAGGTTGCAGTAGTACCCGTACACATGGGTGTTGTCCCTGTAATGGGTGATGACCCTGAAGTCACTATCAAAGTCGCGGTGACCGAGCACCCTGCTTGGGTATAGGATACCGTATCGGTACCCGCACTTACTCCCACTGCAATACCTGTGCCGCTACCGATAGTCGCGTCCGCATTTTTCACAGACCAAGTGCCCCCGGACGAGCCATCCGTAAACGTCGTTGAATTTCCGGGACAAATGGTTGCGGTGGATGGCGATATGGCCGAAGGGCCCTTCACATTGATGACCTTGGTGACATAACATCCACCAATGGTGTAGGTGATGGTGGCAGCTCCATCCGTAATCCCCGTGAGTACACCAAGAGGTGATATTGATGCAATTGCAAGATTACTGCTCGTCCAAGTACCTCCGGCTACAGAGTCGGTCAGCGTGACAGATGAGCCTGCGCAAATGGAGTCGGAACCCGGCATGTTGATGGCCTTGGGGCCGATGACATTCATGGCGACCGTGCTTGTGCAGGTGCCTACTACATAAGTTATCGTGGCAATACCGCTGGAGACCCCGGTTACAACACCTGAACCTGAACCAACCGTTGCAACACTAGTAAGGCTGCTGGACCAAGTGCCTCCGCCAATGGAGTCAGTCAAGGCCAACGTAGAACCCGGACATACCGTATCGGAAGGGCCGGGAGTAATGGGCATACAATAAGTAATGGTCATGAACGGTGCGTGAGTGCCCGTAGTGGTTGCTGTGCCTACCGCACCGGTGATGTTATACCTCACATATCCTGCACTATTAAAGCACATGGAAACCTTCGAGCCAATGTGGGCACCAACGAAGGTAACTGCAGGTGCGGCCGAGGCAAACAACTGGTTGCCGGTTGCAGTGCCGAAACTGGTGGTATATAAAGTAGTGCCGGAGGCGCAATCGGCCCAAAGCGTGGCTACAGTCGAAACCGTGGACAAATCTCCCGCGTAGCCCTTGATGGCCCATCCCGAAGGGGTACCGAAAAGCACGGTATAGATTTGGACATTGAACCCAAATTGCACACTTTGTATGGTGGCCCCGGCGGGAATAGAACTCAGGTCGAACACAGCATAACCGCGTTCTATTGGGTCAGACAGTATACTGTCTGTAGTTATCGTCCCACCGCCGGCGGTGTCTACACTGCCCGTAATGCGGGTGGTTGCGGGAAGTCCGCCGCCTGCGTAAATCGTAACCGTGGTTTGCCCAAATGCGGCCAAACCAATGCACCAAAACACAAGAAACAAGTATACCTTTTTCATGCTGCCCAACTGTATTATGCGTTAATTTATACGAGTATTTGACGCTAAAAATAAACATTTCCCGCTTTATCGCCACAATTATTTAGAGATAGTCTGATTTGCAATACGTCTTTAATCGTGAGTTAATAAGACATCCAAATAAAGCACTATAAATTTATGGAAGCAGCCTACCATTTAAAGTTTGACGGTTGAAAAAAAGTTATTCCTCCCTGACCCTAAACCACTTAACCAGACTTTTGGTGCCCAGTAAGGAGCATTTGCCGGTAGCACATGTGCGATTACGAGAATCTGCTGAAATCCCTTTATTGGGTCGCATTTTAGTTCTGTATATTGGTTGCCACGAGTAGTCGATTCATCAAAACTCATTTTTGTTTTGAAGCCAACGGTTTCCATTTAAATTGAACAAAGTGTTGCCACATGTTACATTTTATACGTAATTTTTTAACACGCGATTATTATTCGTGGGGATTTGCGTCCATTGCGTTTAAACAGGCTGACATTTTATATAGATTAGGGGTACATTTTTATGGTTGAATTGCCTAAATTGCATGAAAACTTGATGATTATGCGGTTCAAAACACTCATCGCCCTCTTTGCGGGCTTACTGGCCGGCTCAGCGTCGGCAGAGGCACAAACCATATCCACGTTTGCCGGAACCGGCACCTATGGCTTCTCGGGAGATAGTGGCTTGGCCACCGCAGCCAATCTCTCGTACGTGGCGCGGGTGGCTACAGATATTGCAGGAAATGTCTATTTCGGCGACTGGTCGAACGAGCGTATCCGTAGGGTAGACGCACTGACGGGGATAATTACGACGGTGGCGGGCAACGGGGGCTCCGGCTTCGGCGGCGATGGCGGCCCGGCAACCGACGCTCAACTGCAAAAGCCCCAGGGTCTGACCTTAGACAAATATGGCAACCTTTATATTGCTGACGTTTACAACAATAGAGTGCGTAAAGTGGACACATCAGGGATGATTTCCACGTTTGCGGGCGGCGGAACCTGGGGCGTGACAGGCGACGGCGGCCCGGCTACCAATGCCAGTGTGGAGCAGCCATTCGGTGTGGCCTTCGACCGTGCCGGCAATCTCTATATCGCTGAAATGATGGGCTATCGGATTAGGTTAGTCGATACGGCGGGAATAATCCATACGTTTGCCGGTGCCGGGATGTCGGGATTTTCGGGAGATGGAGGCCCCGCGATAGCGGCAGAGTTAAAGAGCCCCATCGACGTAACGACGGATTCTTTGGGCAATGTCTATATATCGGACCTTGGCGCAAACCGTATCCGCGAAGTGCTTTCTGAAAGTGGCATCATTATCACCATTGTGGGCTCCGACTCCACCGGATACAGTGGCGACGGCGGTGCGGCAACGGCGGCAAAAATCCATACTCCAGAGGGCATCACCATCGACAATTTAGGCAACCTCTATTTCGTGGACGGTGCCAACAGCGTCGTTCGCATCATCACCCCCGACGGCAACATCAATACGTTTGCGGGAAACGGATTTGGCGGCTATTCGGGAGATGGCGGCCCCGCCACCGATGCGGCCCTCACGAGCTATCCTAACGGGGTTGCTACCGATACGGCCGGCAACGTCTACATAGGCGACAACAGCAATGCGCGGGTGCGCGCCGTTACCAAGTATATACCACCCACTAAGGTGGAAGAACTTCCGGCAGGCATGCAGGTATCGCTGCAACCCAACCCTTCGTCGGGGCATATCGGCCTAACGGTAGGCGGCACCGGCAAAGGGGTAATGACCTTGACCAACGTGAATGGCCAAACAGTTGGGCAATTCGATTTTCAGGCCGGCAATACGGCTTCGATTTCTTTGAACCTCCCCACCGGAATGTATTTCTACAAAGTGGTTTGCAACAACAAGGCTGCCACAGGCAAGCTCGACGTGATTGACAAATAAGTTGATTGCCACCTAAAATGGACTAGGGGAAGTAAGGACGCACAATATTGGCCCTTACTTCCCCTAGTCAGTTATGCCTTATCCATTGATATTCATACGGTCTGTCGCCTGGCGTTCCACCATCCATCCCGGATATTCCTTGGGGAGCGCGCTTACCGCGTCGAGGCGTTGCAGGTCGTCGGCAGTGAGCGTCACATTTACAGACGCCACATTGTCGGTGAGTTGCTGCACTGTTTTGGCGCCTATGATGGTGCTGGTGATGCCGCGCTGCAGGCGCACCCACGCCAAGGCTACTTGCGCCACGCTCACACCATGTGCAACCGCAATCTCTGCCATAACGTCGATGATGTTGTATGCTTTCTCTTTGTCCACGGGAGGAAAATCGAAGTTGTCGCGCCTGCCGCCACCTGTTGCATTGGTGCGGGTATACTTGCCGGAAAGGAAACCGCCCGCCAGCGGGCTCCAGGGCATCACGGCCAAATTCCGGTCAATGGCCATGGGGAGCACCTCGCGCTCAATGTCTCGGCCGGCAACGGAATAGTAGTATTGCAAGCCTTCGAAACACACCCAGCCATTGGCACTGCAAATGCCCCAAGCCTTCATGACCTGCCAAGCAGGCCAGTTGCACACGGCAATATAGCGCACCTTGCCCGCCGTAACGAGGTCGTTGAGCGCACGCATGGTTTGTTCGATTGGGGTAAGCGGGTCGACACCATGCACATAGAGCACGTCTATGTGGTCGGTTTGGAGGCGGGTGAGGCTCTGCTGTACCGAATCCATGATGTGGTAGCGCGTGAGGCCAACGTTGTTTTTGCCCCCGCCCATGCGCCCCCGCACCTTTGTGGCCAGCACCACTTGGTGGCGGTCTATGCCGAGGGAGCGTATGGCATTGCCCAAGAGTGTTTCAGACGCCCCGTAAGAATATACGTTGGCGGTGTCTATGAAATTGATGCCCGCATCAACGGCACCCTGGATGAGCGCGGTGGCATCGTCCTGTTGCAGTGCCCCAATGTTTTTCCAATAGCCCTCACCGCCAAAAGTCATAGTGCCGAAGCATAGCTCCGACACAATAAGGCCGGTATTCCCGAAAGTGTTGTATTTCATATGCCTATCTGTTTTTGAAACCTAAAGGTAGGGCATGGCGGGATTGTGCGGCGCGGTTTGGGGAATGTTAACAATGGCGTAAATAGATGTTTTATTGGGCAGGAAGGGCTAGAAGCGAAGTATTTGGGGGGCAACTGTCACCGTTCGGCAGCAGCGATCTAAGCGGGGACTTCATGCCAATGGCCCTGTCGATAGCCAACTACGGCGGTGGGAAAATCGATTTAGAACACAACGAATTGAATAGCCAACCCGCCCTGACGAAAAAAGGGAGGCGACGTCGGAGGCATTAAATCGTTCGAGCAGATGGGAACCAAGTTTCCTACGGAGGTGAAATGTGATGGTAGCCGTGAAGACGTCGCTCAAGGAGTGGTTCGATTCTGTCATGCTGTTTGTAGTTAAGATTGCAAGAAGTCCTAATGAACAATCTCACAATACATTATAAAAATTACGCTAAATACGTCATAGGTACAAACTTTTTAGTAACCAAATTTGAGTATTTTTGCCTCATGAGAACGGAAATTACTGTACAATCCAATATGCTGGCATGGGCTATTCACCGTGCAGGTTATGATATGCAGTTATTTACCGAAAAACACCCCAACGTCCTGAAATGGATTATTGGAGAAAAAAAGCCAACCGTAAAGCA
>CAIVHI010000262.1 GCA_903905685.1 uncultured Bacteroidota bacterium
AGAAAAAATTCATTCGTTGGATTTGGGAGGAGAAAAACCTACTTCTGAAAAAATTGCTAAGCAACTGGAATTTTGCATTACACTTGCCTCATCTTCTCTTTCAGAAACATTTGATGATTTAAGCATTGAAAAAGAAAGGGAAAAATTTAATAATTCTGAAAAGGTTGTAAACGCTGCAATTAAAAAAGCTGAATTAGGTGTAAATAAACTCCGGTTATGTGAACCCGCTGAATTCAAGCGGCAAATGCAACACGTTGCAAACGTAGCATTTTGATTGGTGAGATGAGTTTGTTTTTTTCGGCCTGTTGGCAAGTTTGTTTTGTACCTTAACCATCTGCGTGTTAATGATTTTGTCGTGATGGGTTTTCCGGACGATATATTGCCTCATCGTTGGTTTTCCAAATATTCCTTATCCGGAATCGGTCGTGCGTGGCCGGCTTCGGGGTAGCGGTTGCCCTTGCGGGTTCGCAGGCTGTGTGGATGCCGTCCTTGGCCGACGGTCCGTCATCGGATGTTTTTCCATTTTTGCGGGCCACGCCACCCGAGTCCACATCCCATCACCCCAAGGATTTTTTTTTTTTCATACCCAACGTGTTGGTTTGAAAATCGGTCTGTATATTCACCAAACAAACACCATTATGAAGAAATTCGCCTCTGTAGTTGCCGCATGTTGCCTGTTGATGGCTGTATCAATGCCTTCCTGCAAGAAGGGCGGTACCGCCACACCGTCGGTAGCGCAACCCAGCCTCAACCAATTGTTTGCCGGCCTGCGGTCTACGCCGCAGACCTTCACCGTGCAGGCGGGTAGGGACACCGCGGTGTTTGGCGCGCAGGGCACGCTCATGCACTTCTACGCCAACACCTTCCTGCACGGCGACGGCACCGTCATCACGAGCGGCACCATAACGATCCAGCTCATCGAGATGTACAAACCCGGCGATATGGTGGCCAACCGGACCACCACGATGACCACAAGCGGGCAGCTGCTGCAAAGCGGCGGCGAGGTCTACATCACGGCCTCCATGACCACCACGTCGCAATACATCGGCGTGAACGGCCTCCCGTCCAACACCACGGAGACGGTGCTGGTGAACAAATACGGCCTCGGCTTCCCCCAAACCACTGCCTCGACGACGACCATGCAGCTGTTTTACGGCAACACCAACAACCCGGACTCCGTGGTGACTTGGGATGCGGCCGATACTTCTACGCCCGGGAAAGTGGCACATGGTGCGGATTCATGTCCATGTCCTAGGGCAATTCCATGGTACGGGTTTATTTTTGATTCCACAGGAAATCTTGGCTTGCTAAACTGCGATCATTTTTTGCACGACACAGGGCTTACCTCGGTAAGTGCCATTCTTCCAGATTCGACTTTTAACCCCAGCAACACACAAGTATTTGTTGCCCTGCCGTCAATACCCGGTCTACTCGAAACTGCGTTTGGCGATGGACTGCAAAGCTATAATGCTTCTATACACATGATAACACTTTCTAATTTTTTAGGAAATAAAATCAATATTGTTCCTATTGGAATCAGTTACAAATTGATCGTGATCAGTTGTAAGGCCAATCAATTGTATTTCTATACGCAATCGGGTACAATTCCGAGTACGGGCATCCATGCTACCGCAACAATGGCGCCGATGACGCAAAGCGCCATTTCCTCCCAATTGGCGGGGCTGTAGTGTCAGAACTGGATTGGTGGGTATGGGAAGGAAAAAAATTGCACCCATCGGAATTCGCGTTTTTAGGAAGGTCGTGCGTGGAGAGTAGGGGGCGCGCCGCGATGCTCAGATGATTTGGGTAAGCGATGTAATAGACCTACTTCCCGGTTTTAACATTTCATGCTATGTGTTTCCCACGATTTTAACACCGTTTTGGCAAAAATGCGGTATCTTTTAACTTTTCAATTGGTTAGGAAAAAGTTAAAAAAGAAAATCTCCGAGTTTTGTGAGAAAAAAGATTTGGTTGGCACGATCTTTTTAGGTAGGGATAGTTTTTTTGCCTACTTTCGTGCTCCTTTTCATGCTATATTATTTACCGAGTACCGTAATTAACTGAACCGTATGATTCCCGGATAGGACAGTTTGCGCTGAGCCTGCCGGTTTTTGGCTTTTACATCAACAACGCTTTTTATTCGATTATGACACTAAATTACAAGTTGACAGAGAGTGGTCGGGTGAACTTCGGGAAGCTGCACGACGCAGCGGCAACCCCCGATCTTCTGGCCATACAGCTCCAGTCGTTCCAGGACTTTTTCCAGTTGGAAACCACGCCCGACAAACGGAACAACGAAGGACTTTTCAGGGTGTTCAAGGAGAACTTTCCCATCACCGACACCCGCAACATTTTCGTGCTGGAGTTCCTCGACTACTTCATCGACCCGCCACGCTACACCATAGAAGAGTGTATGGAGCGCGGCCTCACGTACTCCGTGCCGCTGAAAGCGAAACTCCGCCTCAGTTGCAACGACGAAGAGCACGTCGATTTCGAAACCATCGTTCAGGACGTTTTCTTGGGCAACATCCCCTACATGACCCCCAGGGGTACCTTCGTAGTGAATGGTGCCGAGCGCGTGGTGGTGTCGCAACTGCACAGGTCTCCGGGCGTGTTCTTCGGCCAGAGCGTGCACCCCAACGGCACCAAGATTTACAGTGCCCGCGTTATCCCCTTCAAGGGCGCTTGGATGGAGTTCGCAACAGACATCAACAATGTCATGTATGCCTACATCGACCGTAAGAAGAAATTCCCCGTAACCACCCTGCTTCGTGCCATCGGTTACGAAACCGATAAGGACATTCTGGAACTCTTCGGCATGGCCGATGAAGTGAAGGCCGACAAGAAAGCCCTCGCGGGTCAACTCGGCCGCAAGCTCGCAGCCCGCGTGCTGCGTAGCTGGACGGAAGACTTTGTGGATGAAGACACCGGCGAAGTAGTGACCATCGAGCGTAATGAAGTGGTACTGGAACGCGACAGCATCCTCGACGAGGAAAACATGGATATGATTCTCGAAATGGGCATCAAAACCATCTTCCTCCAAAAAGAAGAAGTGAGCGGCGACTACTCCATCATCTACAACACCCTCAATAAAGATACCTCCAATTCCGAGCTGGAAGCGGTGCAGCACATCTACCGCCAATTGCGCGGCTCTGAAGCGCCCGACGACGAAACCGCACGCGGCATCATCGAAAAACTGTTCTTCAGCGACAAGCGGTATGACTTGGGCGAAGTGGGCCGCTACAAAATCAACAAAAAGCTGGACCTCGATATCAGCCTGCACACCAAGGTGTTGAGCAAGGAAGACATCATCTCCATCATCAAATACCTGGTGCGCCTCACCAATGGCAAGGCCGAAATCG
>CAIVHI010000263.1 GCA_903905685.1 uncultured Bacteroidota bacterium
CAGCGCCGCCACCAAAAACTGATTGAGGAAGCACCTTCAAGCTGCCTTACACCCGGCATCCGCACCCGTATGGGTGAGTGCGCCATTGCCGTAGCCAAATCTTGCAATTACTACGGGGCCGGTACGGTTGAGTTTCTGGTAGACGAAGACTTGAATTTCTACTTCCTCGAAATGAACACCCGCCTACAGGTGGAACATTGTGTGACTGAGATGATTACGGGCGTAGACCTTGTTCGGGAACAAATCAATGTGGCCAGAGGCAACCGCCTTTCGTTTACCCAAGCCGACCTGAAAATAACCGGACATGCAATAGAACTTCGGGTATGTGCCGAAGACCCACTGAACAACTTCCTGCCCGATACCGGCAAACTTGAAATGTACCAACCACCCAAAGGACCGGGCGTACGGGTGGACGATGGTTATGAGCAAGGGATGGATATCCCGATTTTCTACGACCCCATGATTGCCAAATTGATTGCTTATGCTGCTACGCGAGACGAGTCGATAGACCGGCTGTGCCGGGCCATTGACGAGTATCACATCAAGGGCATTCAGACCACCCTGCGTTTCGGAAAATGGGCAGTGAATACTGCGCCTTTCCGAAGCGGAAATTTTGACACGAAATTTATTGAAAAATACTTCCACCCGTCGGATTTGGAAGCAGGAACGCCCGAAGCGGAACAAGCTGCAGTGATTTTGGCCGCCCACATTTGGGAAAAACGGTCGGGCACGGCTATGACCGCTACCCAACCTCTTGCAGGAAACGTCAACAACTGGAAATTGAATAGGAAGTAATGTCTCCTGAAAATACATTTATAATGATAAGGGCCCGGAAAAACTCCGGGCCCTTATCATTATAACACTATCGGTTGCAGTAAATTGCTCCTATTAGGGAAGTCGGTATTGTAGTGCAATCCACGGCTTTCCTTCCGGAAGCCCGCACCTTTTACGATAAGGTAGCCAATGGTAATGAGGTTTCGCAATTCGCAAAGTTGTGGCGACACCGTAGACGACTTGTACAGTTCTTCGGTCTCTTGGTGCAATAAGTCTATTCGTTTCATGGCACGGTCCAACCTTACCGTATTCCTTACAATACCTACATAGTCGCTCATTACTTGTTGCAACTCCTTCAGGCTTTGGGTGATGAGGATCATTTCCTTGGGTGCCAGTGTGCCTTTTACGTTCCAATCGGGAACAGATTCATTGAAGCTGAAAAAGCCGGCTTCGCGTGCAGCGCGTGCTTCTATGTCGTCGGCACAACGATGGGCGAAAACCAAGGCCTCGAGCAATGAATTGGATGCCAATCGATTGGCACCGTGCAATCCGGTGCTGGAGCACTCCCCGCACGCGTAGAGGTTTATTATGGACGACCTACCGCTTTCGTCAACCTTAATTCCTCCACAGCAATAATGGGCAGCAGGAGCAACCGGAATCATGTCTTCGAACACGTCTATCCCTAATTTTTTACACTTGGCATAGATGTTTGGAAAATGCTCCACAAACCGATTGTGGTCCATTTGGCGACAGTCAAGATATACATGCTCGGTACCGTTTCGCTTCATTTCCGTATCAATGGCCCGCGCTACAATATCACGTGGGGCAAGGTCAGCCCTTGGGTCGTAGGAAGCCATGAAGGCTTCCCCATTTTTGTTTCTCAATATGCCTCCATCGCCACGCACCGCTTCGGTAATTAAGAACGAAGGGCTGATGCCGGCTTCGTAGAGCGCGGTAGGGTGAAACTGAATGAACTCCATGTTCTCTATGCGGCATTTGGCTCGGTAGGCCATAGCAATACCATCTCCCGTGGCAATAACCGGATTGGTGGTCGTGCGATACACCTGCCCCACTCCACCCGATGCCATCACGGTAACGCAGGCCAGGATTTTCTCGATTTTGCGGGTCTCCAAGTTGAGTGCGTATACCCCAAAACATGTGATATCGGGTGTGGCCTTGGTGACCAAGTAGCCCAAATGGTGCTGGGTAATGATGTCGAGCACCAGCCAATGATTATAAATGACTATATTGGGAAAGGTGGCTGCTTGGGCCACCAACGCACGCTCTATCTCCGAGCCTGTAACGTCTTTGTGGTGCAATATCCGATACTCCGAATGCCCACCTTCCCTACCCAACTGGTAGTCTCCGCTTTTATTCTTGTCAAATTCCGCCCCCCATGCTATGATTTCATTTACCCGCTCAGGGCCTTCCCGCACCACGAGGTTCACAATTTCTTCATTGCACAATCCATCGCCCGCCACTAGGGTATCGGCAATGTGTTTCTGGAAACTGTCGCGCAAAGTGTCGTTCACAACTGCTATGCCACCCTGCGCATACTTGGTATTGGTTTCATCGGTATTGGCTTTCGTCAATATCGTGATGGTCTTATCCGGAAATTTCCTAGCCGTTTTTAGGGCGAACGTCAATCCCGCTATACCCGAGCCAATCACCAAAAAATCTGTCTTCATCTATATGCCATTAAGCTACTCCCATTCCAAATCGCTCTTGCCTATTGGACAAGACCATCATTCACCCCCAATCCTCAAAAATGGACTACTTCTTTTTGAGGTTCAAGATACTCCAAGTCGTATCTTCTGCCACAATCTTGTTGATCAATTTGCCCAACCCATCTATTTCCATCTCCACTACATCCCCTGCTTGCAGCCATTGCTCGGCATAGGACGAGTCATTGAGTTTGCCGGTTCCGTTCAACTCCAAGAAACAACCGGTGCCCACGGTACCACTGCCAATCACATCTCCCGGTAGGATATCTGCACCATCTGCGCAACGCTCTATAATTTCCGCAAATGTCCAGTCCATATCACCCATATTGCCCCTGCTCACTTCCTTACCGTTCACTTTGCAAATCATGGTAAGGTTGTAGTTGTTGCCTGTATGGTTGGGTTTGGCGGGCACCTTGAGGTGTTCCAGTTCATCGGGGGTCACCAACATGGGACCAATTACGGTGCTGAAGTCCTTACCCTTGGCCGGACCCAAGTTGAGCAGCATCTCCTCCATTTGAAGGGTTCTGGCACTCATGTCGTTCATGATCATATAACCGCCTATGTAGTCATCGGCTTCATCGGCCTTTATGTTCCGTCCCTTTTTGCAAACAACCACGGCAGCTTCCAATTCGAAGTCGAGTTTCTTGAAATGGTCGGGCATAACCAAAATATCACCAGGACCTTGTATGGCGTTGTGGTTGGTGAAGTAAAAGATGGGATATTGGTCAAATTCCGCAATCATATCCACCTTGCGGTTCCTGCGTGCAGCGGCCACGTGCTGGCGGAAGGCATAGCCATCGCGACAGGACGTAGGGAAGGGCACGGGTGCCATGATTTCCACCGAATCACCTGCTATTCCACCTTCTACACTTTCAGATGGAAGTCTTTTGCTGTCCGCCTTGAGGTCGTCGATATACCTATCCCAACTTAGGAGCAAGGCATTCATGGTTTTAGGATAGTCGGCCCGGATGCTGTCGGTGTCATACAACCTGCAGTTTGCGAAAACGGCCAATTGTTCCACTCCATCCTTTCTGTATGTTACAAGTTTCATTGGTTCTGTTTTGAAA
>CAIVHI010000264.1 GCA_903905685.1 uncultured Bacteroidota bacterium
CAGTGCAGTGCGCCAAGTAGGTCGCGGCCGCTTCGGCGCCCGATTTTTTGAATTTGGTGCCGGTTGCGGTAGGTGCCGTCATACGGTCGAGGGCGTAAAAGCGCCATTTATGGTCTGCGCTATCAGCAGCAAGGAGGAAGAGCCGTTTTTTGAACTCACGTATCCCGTATGGCTCGACTTTTTTTTCCGTCTGTTTGCTATCGCCCGCTTTGCGGTAGGAGAAGTACAGCAATTCGCAGGCATTGAGGGCATAAATAATCGTGTAGAGGAACGCCGTGTTTTGCGCCACATAGGTATTGTGCACTATATGCAATTCCCCTTCATCGGCATTGCCGAATGCATCGAAGGCGTAAAGGGCCTCTGCCATTTGAGCGGTGGCAGCGGGGATAATCTGATTGGGGGCAATATAGTAGCCCTTCTGCAACTTGGAATAGGCAACCGATATCCCGTACACCTCTTTAATCTCCCGCAGGTCGCGCTGTAGGGTCCGAAGGGAGAATGGTGGCGGCTCACTACCCTCCCCAGAGGGACGGTTGGTTTGCGAGACCTCGGCTGCAATCTCGGCATAAGTACTGAATGGGTTGGTAGTCAGCCGTTTCAAAATGAGTTGGTAGCGGTAGATGTCGGTATCTGCAAACATTTTTTTCTTGCAAAAATAACATTTGAGCGACAAATATTGTCGCATTTGTTGCCACATCCTGCAGGCACGGGGATATTTCCTGATTATTGCCGGTAAATGGTGCCTAAGTGGCAGGTTTAGGGGTTTTCCTTACCTTTGCGCCACAATTATTCCGACACATGTCAAATAGAACATTTACAATGATTAAGCCCGATGCCGTAAGGGCGGGCAATATCGGCAACATCCTTCAGATGATCAATGCCGCAGGATTCCGGATTGTGGCTATGAAATATCTGCAAATCAGCACGAAGCAAGCTGAAACTTTTTATGAAGTGCATGCTGCGCGCCCCTTCTACGGCGAGCTCACCACCTTCATGAGCAGCGGCCCTATCGTTGCCGCCATCTTGGAGAAAGAAAACGCAGTGGCAGACTTCCGCAAACTGATTGGTGCTACCAACCCGGCTCAAGCCGAAGAAGGCACTATCCGCAAGCGTTATGCAGCATCCATCGGCGAAAATGCAGTTCATGGCTCCGACAGCGACGAAAATGCCAAAATAGAAGGCGACTTCTTTTTCAATGGATTGGAGCGTTTCTAAGCCATTTCGCCACTCAATTATCGGGTGCCATCTACCCGCCATAAAAGCCGCCGTAACAAAAACGGCGGCTTTTATCGTTATACGCTTTACTTTTGGGATATCGTGAATCTGTCATTTTTCATAGCCCGGAGGTATTTGGCCAAACAAAAAGGCGCCTTTTCTTCCTTCATCATCAAGCTGGCCATTGTGGCCACCGCGCTAAGCGTGGCGGTTATGATTGTGGCCATGGCTGTGGTGTCGGGCTTCGACCATGCCATCCGCGAAAAACTCTTCACCTTCGTGGGGCATGTACACGTGGTGTTGTTCGACAATGCCAAATCGAACGCACTTACCCCACACCCCATTTACCGCGATAAGGAATTGATTGATTCCATCCGCTCCCTACCCCATGTGGCGCGGGTATTTCCGTTTGCCGTGAGGCCGGTCATCGTTCAGGCTCATGGCACAATGGAGGGTTTGAAACTGGAAGGGGTAGACCAGGCTTTCCGGTTTGATTCCCACATTGCCCTTGCCGGCCAAAGCATCGATTTCGCCGACTCTGCCTACTCCAAGCAAATCGTACTCTCCCAAGCCACGGCCAACACCTTGAGACTCGGCATTGGCGATACCGTACAAATAGATTTTCTCGAGCCTGATGCCTTGCCAAGAATAAGACGCGTCAGGGTATGCGGCATTTACCATACCGGCATGGACGAGGTAGACAAGGCATTCGGCATTTGCGATCTGCGCCTCTTGCAACGCATCAATGGCTGGACGGCCGACAGCATCAACGGCTACCAGGTGAACCTAGACGATGAGGCCTATGCCGACACTACGGCCGGTTATATTCACGAATACCTCATCAACGCACCGCTCGAAGCCTATACTACCACCGAGAACTATTCGTTCATCTTCGACTGGTTGCAATTACAGGGCATCAATGGGCAGATACTCCTCTTCATTATGGCGTTGGTCTCCATTATCAACATGGGTGCTGTGCTGGTCATCCTGATGGTGGACAGGGCCTCGATGATTGGGCTGGTAAAGGCGTTGGGCATGACGTTTGAGGCCACACGCAACATCTTCCTCGGCATTGCCGGGCTCATTGGTATTGCCGGCATCGTGTTGGGCAATGTGCTTGGGCTTGCGCTGTGCTGGGCACAGCAGCACTTCGGCATCATCAAATTGTCGGAAGACGTTTATTATATGCGCTATGCCCCGGTAAAAATAGTTTGGTGGCAGATATTGACGGTTGATGTGGCGACATTGGTATTGTGCGTGGGCTGCATGTGGCTTCCCGCTATGTACATC
>CAIVHI010000265.1 GCA_903905685.1 uncultured Bacteroidota bacterium
ACATTGCCGACGTGCCGGAGATTTTCTTTTTGAGGTGGTGGCAGGCACTCACGCGCCAAGACAAGGCATCGACGTGGGCGGTTTATGGCGCTATCCTATTTATTGCGGCAATGGTGATGCTGACCTTGAAACGCTTCAAAAAATCGGTGGCGGGCGAAATGACCGGCCGTGTGGTTGCCATACTTGGGTTCTGTTGGATGGTGACGCTTCTGCTGGGTTTTGTGGCCGCAGGGCGGTTGGGCAAAAGTACAGGTGCTGTAGTGATGCTGAATGATACACCTTTGAACCCCTCCGATAGTCGCAACCTTAAAGCGGTTTGCCAGATGCCGGAGGGCACCGTTCTAACCATATTGCAGGAAAAAGACAACCTTTTGCAGGTGCGCATACCCGATGGTCGCACCGGCTGGGTGCAGGCCACGGTGGTGGAAAGAATTTGACCTGAAGGGCATGTGGTCTTTAGGGATATTGAAAACATCAACCCCAACCAGAATATCCGGAATGTGGTACAGAACCGATACCCCCGCTTGGATGCGCCTCCTGTTCCACCCCGCTGCGGTTTGGAATGAAAAAGATGCTGCCGAACCAACAGTGTACCTAACCTTCGATGATGGTCCGAATCCAACTACCACGCCGCTGGTTTTGGAGGCGTTGAAGCAGTATGATGCCCAAGCCACCTTCTTCTGCGTGGGCCACAATGTCGAAAAATATCCGGAATGGCTGGAGACGCTCACGGAGGCTGGTCATGCTGTGGGCAACCATACCCATAACCACTTGAACGGCTGGCAGACGCCAACCCGAGATTATTTGGCGAATATCGAAACCGCCCAACGGCTGATGAACGCCAAGCTGTTTCGCCCACCCTATGGGAAAATCACTTTCAGGCAGGCACGCCGGTTGCGGGCGGCCTACCCCGGTATGCGCATCATTATGTGGAGCGTCCTTAGTGGAGATTTCGATGAAGCCATATCGGGGGAAACTTGCCTGGAGAATGTATTGAGCCGTCTCCAACCCGGCGACATCGTTATTTTTCACGACAGCATCAAGGCACAGGCCCGAATGACTTATGCCTTGCCTCGGGTGCTGGACTACTGCAAACAGAAACATTGGCAAATGAAAGCCTTGCCCACCGGCTGACAATAACTAAGATGACGAAATTCATAGATACCCACGCCCACCTGTATGATGAACGCCTAAGGGCCGATAGCCAACAGATAGCCCGTGCCGTTGCTGCCGGGGTGACAAAAATATTCCTACCCAATTGCAACAGCGAAACTATTGCAGACATGTTGCGCATGGTGGAGCAATATCCGGGAAACTGTTTCCCCATGATGGGGCTGCACCCCACCTATGTGAAGGACGACTACAAAACCGAACTGGGAATTGTGGCCGACCACTTGACAAGTGAAAAATACTATGCCGTTGGCGAGATAGGGCTGGACTACTATTGGGACCTGACCCACAAGCGCGAACAGCTGGAAGCGTTTGAAAATCAAATGGACTTGGCGTTGCAACACGACCTCCCCATCGTCATTCACAGCCGTGAATCGAACACCGACTGTATAGCTGCGGTTCGCCGCAAGCAGAATGGTGGGTTGCGGGGCATCTTCCACTGCTTCAGCGGCACGGTTGCGGAAGCCCAACAAGTGGCCGACCTCGGTTTTCTCCTCGGTATTGGTGGGGTGGTCACCTACAAGAAGAGCATATTGCAAGACGTAGTGGCAGCTATGCCCTTGGAGTTGCTGGTTTTGGAGACCGATGCGCCGTATCTGTCGCCGGTGCCACATCGCGGCAAGCGCAACGAGAGCAGTTACATACCGCTGATAGCGGCCAAGATAGCCGAGATTAAAGGCGTTGGTGTTGAAAAAGTTGCGGAAATAACGACCTGCAATGCGGAAAAAATTTTCGTTATCGGCGAAAAATGATTACTTTTGCCGCCCTCAAGGAGAGATGCTCGAGTGGTTGAAGAGGCACGCCTGGAAAGTGTGTATACCTGTCAAAGGGTATC
>CAIVHI010000266.1 GCA_903905685.1 uncultured Bacteroidota bacterium
GTTGAGGAATATTCCCGCGCAGTAATTGGGTGGTTCGAATTCCAAGGTGTCCGACTTTACAAAGCTCATGCCGCAGGTGCCGCCCCATTGGGTAAAACCAATATTGTATTGGTTGAGGAGGGTGACGAATTTTAGGTTGTTGAAGTAGGTGGTACTCGGATTGTGGTTGATGACGACGCCAGGCTGGGCATTGAAGTTGAAAGTGTCGATGGTATAAAATGGGTAGGTTTCCAGTTGGCTGTTCAAACCGTCCACTTCAACGGCAGGCGACAACTCCAAAGTTCCGTTTCCCGTTGCCATTACCGGGAACGTGGCAGGCAGGTCGAACACCCCGATGGGCGAGTTGTTGTAATATGCCCATACCGAAGTTATTTTATGTGAAAAGCTGATGTTGTTATACGAGTTGTTCGGCCTGAAGCTGAACGAATCGACGTGGAAATATGTAGGTACAGGCTCTGTAGGGTTGATAATATTGCAACCATACATCAAGTACATACATGTCCCCAACAACAAAGTATAGTTTAACGTTTTTTTGATACCAAGCATGTCTATCCTCTACGTTCCCTTAACGTTAAAACTTGTCAAACATTGTGTGCCTTGTTGTGAAGGCTCATTTTTTCCAGAATCTGGTGGGCAACATCGAGTGCTTGGTAGCCATCTATGATGGACACCTTAGTCGGTAAACCTTCTTTTATGGAGCGGGTAAAATCCGTCAATTCGGCTTTGATCGCATTTACATTGGGCACATCGGGCAGTTGTACGGAGATGATTTTCTTTTTGCCGTGTCCGATTTCTATGGGGAAGTCCATTTTTCCAACCGTTGCCCCGGGGTCTTTAATTTTGATGATTTCCGTTTTCTTGTCTAAAAAATCGATTCCGATATAGGCATCCCGTTGGAATAGGCGCACTTTACGCATTTTTTTGAGTGATATGCGGCTGGATGTCAGGTTGGCTACACAGCCATTGTCGAACTCGATGCGTGCGTTCGCGATGTCGGCGGTTTCGCTTACCACAGCAACTCCACTTGCAGAAATCCTCTTGACACCCGACTTGACCAAGCTCAAAACGATGTCGATGTCATGAATCATCAAGTCAAGGATGACGGAAACATCGGTGCCGCGTGGATTAAATTGGGCCAAGCGGTGTGCTTCCACAAACATGGGGTTCAGCATCTTGTCTTCCAAAGCCAAGAAAGCCGGATTGTAGCGCTCCACATGCCCAACTTGGCATTTTACATGTGCTTCATTCACCAATTGCACCAATTCTTTTCCCTCTTCAACAGTCTGTGCCAAGGGCTTTTCTATAAACAGGTGCTTCCCTTGTTGAAGGGCCCGTTTGGCGATGTCGTAGTGCGACGTCGTAACCGATACGATATCCACAGCGTCTGCATCTGCAATCAGGCTGTCGATATCCGGGTATCTGGGCACTTGGTATTCGGATATTACGGCCGCCGACTGGTTGTCATCGGGGTCATAGAAACCAATTAGTTCGACCCCTTCTATCTGTAGCCATTGCTGGATGTGTATTTTTCCGAGATGGCCGGCACCGAAAACGCCAATTTTGAGCATTGTGTTGAATATGGATTAGTCGGTTTCCATAAGGAAACGGCGTGCAAGTTAGCAAATATGTATAGCAATTGCGTCCACGAGTACTCGATTGCGCTTAAACTAGATGGCCAATATTCTTAACCCACCGACCAATCTAAGGAAATAATAGCGATACGCCTATACGTTCACGGAGGTCGAAACTTGGCGCGGCGATTACCGGAGCGTCCGGGACGGGGCGGCCGCCAACAAAGACCAAGCTTAGCGTATGTACAAACAGGCTACGTTTTTTGTTTTATGGGCATGGGCTGTAACTTAGTAGCGAAATGCGGATAAGGGGACATATAACGCTAGGGCTGCTGTGGTGCATGGGTATTGTCGGATTTCCGAGATTGTTGGCAGCCAAGTCCGTAAAAGACTCGCTGGATATGGGTTATGCCAGACGGTGGGAGCGAATAGACGCATTCATGGCCCAGAAACGACCTTTGCAGGCATTGCCGTTGCTGGACAGCAATTACGAGGCCGACAAGGACTTGGGGCGTAAGGAAGGGGTGTTGAAAGCTCAGCTTTACTACCTCCACGTAGTGCGCGACACATCGGAGGTTCCAGACCAAGATATGATTGCTGCCGCAGAGCGGTTTGCAGCAGAGTCCAAGTTTCCCAACAACGCCATTTGGCAAAGCATTGCCGCACAAATGTATACTGATTATTTTAATCGGAATAGGGAGAAAATCATGCAGTCCGGGGTAATCCCGACGGACGTGAAAATAGACGATGTCGCGTTTTGGGATGCACCGAGGTTTCTAAATAAGATTTCGGCGCTTTACATGCGCTCCCTGTCGAAGGGGGACGCCCTCCGTGGCATACCTGTCGGGAAATATGATTTGGTGGTATTCGGCGACCCGGAATCAACCAAGTTACGTCCTACGCTGTTCGACCTTTTGGCCTTTAGGGCATTGGCCTTCTTCCAGGAGGCCGATCCGGATTTACTGCCACCCTCGAAGGGATTTAAAATGAACGATCCCGATGAGTTTGCTCCCGCCGGTGCTTTCGAGACCCGTAAGTTTCCGACAACCGATCTTGCCGATCCAAAGTGGCTGTCGCTGCAATGGTACAAGCAGCTTTTATTGAGCCATGAAAACGATACCGATAAGGATTCCTATATCGATATCGACCTGCAACGACTTGACTTTGTTTTTAGGAATTCCAGTCTGTACAATAAGAAGCAGCTTTACATACAGGCTTTGGGGTTTATTGAGGCCGGATACCCCAACTCCGCAAAAGCCGCCGATGCTGCCTTTATGTCGGTTGTGCTCAGCCTCGGATTCGAAAACTCCGACATCCGTAGCGAAAACATAGAGCGGTTCATCCATACCTATGAGTCGGTTTTTCACGGAAAATTCGACTTCGAGCCTATTGTTGGGAAACTGAGAAACATTGTTGCGAAATTTCCTGAAACCGAAGGGGGGTTGAAAGCTGCGGTCTTGATTGCCAAAATAGAGCACAAGCGGCTTTCGTTCGAAACCGAATCGGTAGTGCCGCCCGATAGGCCGTTCCGCATACCCGTAAGCTATCGCAACGTAGGTAAAATTAAGGTGAGGATCATACCCGGCACATTTGCCGACTATCGCAAACGGATTTCGGATACCGACCAATATTGCAAGAGTTTGATGAGGAAGCCGGCCGTGTTTTCGAAAGTTGTAGACTTGCCGATTTCGAGCGACTATTACGGGCATTCCATCGAGGTGGATTTGCCGCCTATGCCCGCAGGGCTCTATTGCATTGTTTGCGGTCAGGCCGATGCAGTTGGGGGTGATTCCAACCTCGCCCACGGCCATCTGGTTCAGATCTCCAAACTCGCCCATGTTTCCGGCCGATTTTACCGGGGCGATGGAGCCGACCTTGTTGTGAACCGCATAACCGGTGAGCCGATGCAAGGCACGAACCTGTACCGATTCAAACCCAACGATACCAGATACGCAGCGCATACCCGTTCCGCAAAAGACGGTACTTTTAGATTTAAAGCCCACCACGCAGCCAATACGAGGGGCTATTTTCAGGCCAATTGGGAGCGGGACACGGTGATTGGGGAATTGGAGCCGGTTTGGGCAATGTCTCGAGAACACGATGACAGCTTTAAAACCCTATGGTTTCCCGAAAAAACTATGTACAACCTTGGCGAGACCATACGTTTCTCGGGTTGGGCATCTCGCTGGAATGAAGAGCATGAGGTGTGGGAGCCTGTGGACGGCGAATCTACAGACCTTGAGCTGTATGATGGAGAAGGGGTTAAAATCGCATCCGTTCCCGTTACGTCAAACTCAGACGGCGTTTTTGTGGACAGTTTTGAGACGGACCGTTTTTGTTTTCCAGGTGTCGCAGAAATACGCAGCATTTGGGGCAGGTGTAAATTGGTACTTGCCGAGGCGGGAACTGCCGCTACACGCGTTTTTCTCTACACTCCAAAGAGCCAGTACCTATGGAACGAACCTGTATCGGTGAAGGGGATGCTTAGACGCACGCACGGTAAAGA
>CAIVHI010000267.1 GCA_903905685.1 uncultured Bacteroidota bacterium
GATTTGATGGGCACTTTGGAGCCGTTTTGGGTGGGCACCAACAGGTTGCCGATGTCCTCCTGCGTCTTGCGGTCTTCTTCGGGCAACCGCACGCGGATGTCGAACGCGCGAATGCCTTCGTAAAGGGTGGACGCGGGAAGTCCGCCTATGGCCATAGCCAACACGGCATTGGCATTGGCTGTGGTGACCCCATAAAGCGCCATTTTCTGTTGGTCGAGGTTCACGTCTATTTCGGGCTGGCCTATGTTGTGCATCACGCCCAAATCTTCCACGCCCTTCACGTCCTTCATCACATTGAACACTTCCCCAAGCTTCTCCTCCATGTAGTTGAGCGAGTCGCCGTAGATTTTGACGCATATGGAGCCCTTCACGCCCGATACCGCTTCTTCAACGTTATCCATGATGGGCTGCGAAAAATTCAGGGTGACGCCGGGTATCACCGATAGCTTTTTGGTCATTTGGTCAATCAGCTGCTCCTTGGTCATCTTGGGATTCCAGTCCGATTCGGGATATAGGATCACATCGAACTCGTCGTTGTAGAAGCCGGTAACGTCGGTACCATCATCAGGCCGGCCGGTTTGGGAGACTACGGTTTTGATTTGCGGAAACTGCATGATGATTTTCCGCGCCTGGCCCGCCACCTCAACCCCCTTGGGCAACGAGGCACTGTAGGGCAACTGTATGCGCAACCAAATAGACCCTTCGTTCAGCTCCGGCAGGAATTCCGACCCCAAGTATTTGAAGGAGTAGAAACCGACCACCACCATAACGCATGCCGCCCCAATTACTGCCTTCTTGTGGCGGAAGGAGAACAGGAACCCTCCCAGCATGATTTTGGTGAGGAAGTGGAGGAATGGGTTATGCCGCTCACGCACATTCTTGTTGAGCAAAATGGAGGCCAACACCGGCACCAAGGTAAGGGTGGTGATAAGCGACCCCAACAATGCAAATCCCAAGGTGTAGGCCAGCGGCGAGAACATCTTGCCTTCCACCTTTTGGAAGGCGAAGATGGGCAACATGCAGGTGATGATGATGACCTTGGAGAAGAAGATGGCGGTACCCATCTTGGTGCCCACCTTGCGGTAAATGCCCAATTTGGCCAGCTTGTTGAACCGCTCCATGCCCACCTCCTCCGCCTTATGGTTAAGGGCCACGAACAGCCCCTCCACCATGACCACTGCTCCGTCTATAATGATTCCGAAATCTACCGCACCCATAGACAACAGGTTGGCAGTCATTCCTTTGAGATACAGGCAGATGAACGCGAACAGCAGCGACATGGGGATGATGATGGCCACAATGAACGTGGTGCGCCAGTCGAACAGGAACAGCGATACCAGCAGGATTACCAAAATAATGCCCTCTACCAGATTATGCAGCACCGTGTGGGTAGCGTAGGAGATGAGGTCAGACCGGTCGTAGTAAGGCACGATTTTGGTATCGGCGGGGAGGACGTCCGCATTGAGTTTTTCGATTTCCTTTTCCACCCCTGCCACAACTTCCGACGGGTTCTCACCCTTACGCATCACGATGATGCACTCCACCACGTCATCTTCATTGGTAAATGTGCGGTGACCGGCAGAATCCTGTATCGCATCGCTGCGGGTTATCCATCCTAAACGCGGGAGGTTAGAAATTTCCACCGTGGCCACATCTTTCACCAATACCGGAACGCCATTGTTGTTTTGAACGATGATGTTGTTGATTTCATTGACATCATTAATCAAACCGATGCCGCGAACGGCATAGGCTTCATCGTTCTCGATGATCATGTCTCCACCAATGTTGATGTTGGTGTTTTGAACCGCAGTATATACATCCAACGGTGTCAAGCCCAAGGAGGTCAATTTGCCAGGGTTTACTTTAATTTCGTAAGTCTTGGTCTTCCCGCCAAAGCTGTTGATGTCTCCAACACCCGGCACAGACCGCAGGCGCTTTTCGATTACCCAATCCTGTATAGTCTTCAACTCCCGTACATCGCGGAAGGAGCTTTTTATGGTATACCGGAAAATTTCGCCCGTAGGCCCAATGGGGGGCTGCAATGCAGGCGTGATGTTGGGCGGCAGGTTGGCATTGCTGATTAGGCTCATCACCTGCATCCTGGCCTCGGGGTCTTTCACATTGTCATCAAAAATGACTTTGACATATGACAGACCAAAAATGCTGGTGGACCGCAAACTGGTCTTCATCTGCACCGGGTTAAGGGCGATTTCTATGGGTATCGTGATGTACTTCTCTACCTCCTCGGCACTCCTGCCGGGCCATTGGGTAATGATGTCTATTTCAGTATTGGTAACATCAGGAAAGGCTTCGATGGGCATCCCCTTAAAAACTATAGCACCCGCTATGATGAGGGTCACCGCCATAAAGAGTATGAAATATTTACTCTTTAGCGAAAATGTGATTATGGCTTTTAACAACTTCGTCATCGTTGGCTCGTTTTAGGTGATCAGTTGTTGAGTTCGTTGTATATCTGCAATGCCAAGGATGCCACTACGCGTTCGCCGGGTGCTACACCCGATTTCAAATAGGTTCTATCGCCAATGTTGTTCATCACTTCTACCGGGCGAATGTCGGCATCGCCATTACCTTTGTATACCAACACATAATAACGGCTCGACTCGTATACCACTGCGCTGGAAAGCACACAGAGTGCCGTCTTGCCGGTTGCATTGTAAACCATGACGCTCGCAAACATTTGGGGTTTGAGTATATAGTCGGGGTTGGGTAATATGACGCGCACCTTGGCAACCTTGGTGGTAGGGTCGAGCACATTCAGTATCTTGTCTATCTTGCCTTTGAAGATGCGGTCGGGTTCAGAGAGGATTTTAACCTCCGCTTGGTCTCCCATGTGTACCTTTTCAATATTGGCTTCATATACATTGGCTTGCACCCATACGTTTTTCAAGTCTGAAACAGTAAACAAGGCATTGCCGTTATCTGACCGCACCGAAGTATTGTTGCTGACGTTTTTCTGGACCACAAAACCACTTACCGGCGATTTGATGACATAGTCTCCACCTTTTTCATTGTTGCCGTTGATTTTCAAAATCTTTTTGGCCATGTCGACGGCTGCAACGGCTTGGTCATATGCCGCCTTGGCATTTGTAAGGTCGAGGTTGGAAGCCAAACCTGCTTTAAACATTTCCTGCTGGGCTTCATATTGTTTCTTGGTGGTAGTAAGGTTGGTCTCGGCTACAATCAGGCTGTTGCCATAGGTAGCCATTTCGGTACTTTTCACTACGCCCAGTACCTGCCCTGCGTTCACATAGTCGCCCAATTGCACCTTGATGTCTTGAATATTGCCACTCACGAGCGAGAAAATGTTGACCTGCCGGTCTTGGTCAAAGTCAACCACACCGGTCAGTTTGAGCACGTTTTCATATTGGCAGTTGCTTACGGTGTCTATCTTCACGGTGGTAAGCAGGGAATCCGGAATACGGTACTTCACTTTTTCTTCCACTTTCTTGCCTACA
>CAIVHI010000268.1 GCA_903905685.1 uncultured Bacteroidota bacterium
CCGTTGCGGCGGCCATTTGGGGCATGTGTTCGACGACGGACCGCCACCTACGCATCGCCGTTTCTGCATGAATTCTGCGGTGTTGGAGTTTGAGCCCGATGTTGCCAAATAGTTGGTAGGCAGCGGGTTAGTAGCACGTTAGCCAGCGTTTTGCGAAGGCGTGCCATTTTGAGTTCGTCCAGAATTTGCCATCATCGAAATGGGAGGGCAATGGCATAATTATTGGATTTTGAATTGCCTTGCCGGTTTAAACTGCGCGCCCCACCTAAAAACCCTGCAACGGACTTAAGGAAACCAACATTGGTCTCGATTCATTGCATAATCACTTTTGCGTTTTCACCTCACGGCGAAAATAGGAACACAAGAAAGTGGAAATTTAATAAGCATAATTGAGCCTCCTGGATAATGCTGCGCACTGCCTGTTTTTTTGAATGATATTCAAGGTCAGTCCCATTATTGCATTATTTTTGTGTACCGGCACGCAGTCAAAACGCCGCCCATAAAAGCCATGAAAAGAAACGGCTTCCTGCTGCTCGCCTGCGTATCATTGGCTTTTACGACTGGACTGTCTGGCCAAACCGCAGAACAGTGGGTGACTACGAGCAATAGGTCGGCACTGCTACAACGGCAACAGGCGGTGATAACTTTTGGCACAAGTGCGGGTGGCGGAGTTTTGATTGATGTGGACACGCTGCGCAAATTCCAACGCATCGATGGCTTCGGCTTTGCACTCACAGGCTCATCTGCACAATTGTTGGGCCGAATGGACAAGGTTGCCCGTGCAGCATTGCTGCAAGAACTGTTTGCCGCAGGCATAGGCATAGGGTTAAGCGAGTTGCGGTTGTCCATTGGGGCTTCCGACCTCAGTCCTATGGTGTCGTCCTATGACGATGTCCCTACAGGGCAAACCGACCTGGGGATGGACCATTTCGATCTGGGTGCCGACAAGCAGTACATCGTACCCATATTGCAGGAAATCCTCGCTATTGCTCCCCATCTGCGCATTATAGCTACTCCCTGGTCGGCTCCGCTGTGGATGAAAACAAACGGCAATAGCGTAGGCGGCAGCTTGAAGCCTGATTGCTACAGGGCTTATGCCGCCTACTTCGTGAAATACATACAGTCTATGGCAAAGGCCGGCATCCGGATAGATGCCGTGACCCCCCAAAACGAGCCGTTGAATCCCAACAACAACCCCAGCATGATGATGACGGCCAATGAGGAGGCCGGCTTTATCAAAAATGCATTGGCACCGGCCTTCCAAGCGGCCGGACTGAATACCAAAATCATCATTTACGACCACAACTGCGACAACATAGCCTATGCCGAAGCCCTGCTGCGCGATGCGGCAGTGAAAAACGTGGTGGCGGGTACAGCCTTCCATCTCTATGCAGGCGACATCAACAACATGGGCGTATTGGCCGGTGAGTCTCCCGACCGCAATGTTTACTTCACCGAGCAATATACCGCCAATACCGGCGACTTTGGTGGCGACCTGCGCTGGCACACTAAAAACGTGGTTATTGGTGCCCTCCGCAACCGCAGCCGCAACGTCATAGAGTGGAATTTGGCCAACGACCCCGCCTTTGGACCGCACACCCCTGGTGGTTGCTCTACCTGCAAGGGGGCCCTTACGATCAGCGGCTCGTCTGTAGTGCGCAACGTTTCCTACTATATCATAGCGCAAGTCTCCAAGTTCGTACCCCCAGGTTCTGTGAGGGTTTGGTCGTCCTGCAAGGGCGATATCAATACGGTTGCCTTCACCACCCCGGCCGGCAAAACTGTACTCCTCGTAGAAAACGACGGCAGCGGCGAGGCTCCCATATCTATCTCTGCCAATGGCAGGTTTGCGCCCTGCAAAGTGCCTGGAGGGGGAGTAACGACGTTCGTATGGTGAGCCTTCGGCGATTGTGCATGTTTAGCTTAACGATGGCATGGGAGGAATCGTGGCTTGTAAAACTCACTGCCATTAAAAGACTTTCCTCCACCGACCCTCAGCTGCTATTACAGCAGCATTCAATGTGCCGATGAACAGGTGAGCACCTTTCACCGATAAGTTGGCGGTCAATTGTATCGGCGCTTGGACAACCCAATGTGCTTTTTCTTTGATAACCCCAGTTCCCTTTGTCGGGAACTACAAGTTTTCCGACAAAAGGCACCCGGCCATGTCTTTTATTGAATCGAAAGCAACATTATTCAAAAAAATAGGTAATATTGCTAAACATTTATGCTCACGCCGCACAAACGCTTTACATGAAAACCAAAATCGGTACCAAGTCCAATCCTTTGGCGTTAAAAACGCCACCTCAAACTTCGGAATATACCATGCATGTGGACGAGAAGGAAGGTAAAGAAGTGTTGGTTTGCACGGTTGGAAAAACAGTATTGCACTACGACATCAGGTGCTTGAATGACCTTCATGCCATGTTGCTTGCTCATGGCGACTGGATGGAATTGGGAAGTGCCGACGAGCAGAAACCTGCCAAGGAAGGCACGGTAGAAGCCTGGGGCCGGTCTGAAAACAACCCCGTAGGCGGGTGGTATGGCCTGAAAAAAGGCCTCCGAGGTAGGTTCGGTATGTATGTTCCGCCACTCATGGAGGCCCTCGGACTGGCAGAAGTGACTCACGATGCCAAGGGCAATAAAATGAGGGCCATTTAAGCGCACTGCAGGCTTGAATTATAGTAAGGAGTCTTAGATGTACTGCAACCGAGGTGCTTTTGCTACGCTGTAATGCTGCCTACTTCGCCCTTTTGTATTCTTCCGACGATATAACCTTGTAATCTGTAGGAATCGAAAACTCCGAGTTTTCAACCGGCACCGCACTTACTTCCGTTGCCTCAAACCGCATGCTTACCCCGTTGGGATCCTTATAATAGAATAACAGGGGTAGCATTTTGACGTCCGGAAAACGCTCGAAGGTCAATGGGATGTTTGGATACCATTTGTCGGAGTACATAATGTTGACTCTTGACCCATCGGTGTAGACGATTTCACCATCTTTGGCCGCAATTCCTGCAATGACTTTGTTTTTATTGCCTTTTGCGTTAAATGTGAATCCTTCGTATTTCAATTGCTCTTTTCTAAGATCCTCTATTTCTACCTGTATGGCATATTTCTTGCCGTGATTCGTTTTCAGGGCATAGGCAGTTCCAGCCGAAGTATTGATTAAAAAGGTCTCTTGGTAAATGGACAAAGACAATTCCTTTTTAAGGTTGCCGCCTTTAAATGTATACTTGTAAGTGCCGTCATACTCCTTGTGGTCGGCGGCAGTGAGTTTCACGGCAAAAGTAATCCGCCCTTCCACAAACGGGGTTTGGGCATGGGCCATTAACGCCGGTGCCGCAAGAAATGCAGTAAAAACTACTATCTTTCTATAGTCTGCCATTACTTTGTTACCCTTTTCCATCCCCAACCATCGAACGATGTTGCAAATGTCCGACTATTTTTTCCGATAAATACTTACCATCACCGCTTTCAAAAACTTTTTGGCCTTCCCTATCGGAATACCTTAAATTTGTCGAATCGGTATTATCGCAATTTAGTAAAACGACATGGTTTTTTTGAAGAAACTTAAAAAATTTTCCGGCTTTTTTGCGGGCTTTGCTTTGGCGGCAACCGTATTCCTCTTTGTTCGCGCCAAGTCCAACGATCCCTATTTCGAGATTTCGAAAAATCTCGACATCTATGCCAACTTATTCAAGGAGCTGAATACTTACTACGTTGACCCTATTCAACCGGGTAAATTGGTGAAGACCGGCGTGGATGCCATGCTGGAGGAGCTAGACCCATATACCAACTATATCACCGAATCGGATATTGAAGAGTACGAGTTTATGACCACCGGCAAGTATGGTGGCATTGGCGCCAATATGAAGCGCAAGGGCGATGAAATCTATATTGGAGACGTTTACGAGAACAGTCCATCGCAAAAGGCAGGACTACATCCCGGAGATTTGTTGGAAGAGATTGACGGTCAGGTGGTTAAGGGCAAGTCCATCGACGATTTGAGCCTGCTCCTCAAAGGCTCGCCGGGTACCAGCATACGCATCAAAATCAAGGATGCGTTTACCCATGCCGTTATTGAAAAGGTGATCACTCGAGGTGAAATCGAAATTTCGAGTGTGCCCTATGCCTGTCTCCTCGGACCACAAAACAACATCGGTTTCGTACGCCTCACGCAATTCACCCAAGCTTGTGCCCGCCAAGTGCGCGACGCCTTCGACAGTCTGCAACACATACAGCCTAACTTGAAAGGCCTGGTGCTCGACCTCCGCAACAATCCGGGCGGCCTGCTTGATGAAGCCGTCGGGGTGTGCAACATCTTTATAGACAAGGGTCAACTCGTGGTGAGCACCAAGGGCAAGATATCTGACATGGACAAGGAGTACAAAACACCAGGGTCGGTCTGGAACAAAGATGTTCCCCTCACGGTGTTGGTGAACCACTCATCGGCATCGGCATCCGAAATCGTGTCGGGCACTATGCAGGATTTGGATCGCGGCGTCATCATTGGCGAACGCTCCTATGGCAAAGGGCTGGTGCAAGTCACCCGTCCGCTGGGTTTCAACGCCCGCCTCAAACTTACGATTGCCAAATACTACACACCTAGCGGCCGCTGCATCCAAGCCATCGACTATACCCACCGCACAGCCGATGGTGCGGTAGGCTATGTGCCCGATTCCCTCAAAAAAGCCTTTAAGACACGTGCAGGCAGGACTGTATTGAGCGGCGGCGGAATAAGCCCGGATGTTGACGTGAAGACCGATGCCATGACTTCCATCGCCGTTGCGCTCTATACCAAAAATTATTTGTTCGACTACGCCACCGAATTCAATCGCCAACACCCGTCAATATCCTCGGCCGACAGCTTCCGACTGTCGGACGCAGATTTCGCAAAGTTTGCGAAGTGGCTGGAGAACAAGGACTACTCGTATAAGACAGAGACCGAGGACGGGTTGGATTCACTCATTAAAATAGCCTCCAAAGAAAAATATTTTGATGAGGCAAAATCCGAATTCGAATCGCTGCGCAACCGCCTCTCCCATGACAAAAAGCAGGACTTGCTGAAACACAAAGACCAAGTTCGCCAAATGTTGGAGAACGAAATCGTGTCGCGTTACTATTATACCCGCGGCCGCATTGCACAAGGCTTGCAGTATGACAAGGAATTGGCAAGGGCAATTGAAGTGTTGAATGATCCGCAGCAATACAAATCGCTGCTAACGGCAAAAAAGTAGGTGCAAGTGCCAAGATCCAAGGCTAATCAAAGATGATTTCCAAGTTGTTGTAATCGATCGTGATGGTACCGAACTGCTGCAAGACCGATTGTCCCAACAACAAAGGTGCTTTTGCGGTGTGTGTTACCGATGCCCGTACATTGTAAATTGTTCTGTTGCCAATGGTGATGGAGTGCAAGTTGACGATGGCACCTTCACTGATTCTTCCGGTTGCATCCAAAAAACGCTCCGAGCCCAAGAAGTCTGCCCGTGATATGGAGCCCTGCTTGTATAGGAATGCCGCCTCAACATCGGATATGGATATGAGGCTGGCACCGGTATCGAAGATGAATTCCATTTCCACACCATTTACTACCACAGGAACCTTGTATATGCCGCTCGATTTCCTCATTTTCACCACCGTTCTGGAATGGGCGGTGTGGTCGGGCGCGTCGGAATAACGGGCCGGGGGCGTAGGTTCGGAAGGAGTGCTTTGTGTAGGCGTGGTCTCTTTATGGCCCGGTGGTTCTTCGTCATCGCCAAAGCCGGCACAGCCGCCCAAAAGCAGTGCCATTGCCACAATCGGTATCCAGTCTCGGAGTCTCATTTCACTTCGCCGATTTTTGGGATGATTTGTATCAGAAACCTCTGGTTGGCACTCTCATGCACTTTATCCCGTCCCACGCCACGCTCGCCAGAGCCGGCTACCTGTACTTCGCATACATTGGGGTCGAAG
>CAIVHI010000269.1 GCA_903905685.1 uncultured Bacteroidota bacterium
AAGATGAAACGCTATAAACAAACATTGATTTTCCTGATATTCGGCATTATGCTCATGCCGTTTACCAACCAATGCCTGAATTACATTGAAAGTGTGGGATTGCACGGGTATTTTACCAATGCAGAAGACACCGTATTTACTTGGCACGGGTGGTTTAGCGAATCGTACCAAAAAAAGAAGGGAGCCTACCTCAACGACCACACCGGCTTTCGTGCCGATCTCGTAAGGCTTAGCGGACAAATAGATTTCAGTATTTTCAAAGACGTGAATTATGGGGGCGCTACCACAACCCGAGACGGCAACATTTATTATGACGACTATCTGGAGTCCTACAATGGATTTGACTATGTAGGCCATGCGGCAATAGTTCAATATATGGCTAAGCTGAAAGCTTTGCAGGATACCTTCTCCAAGCTCGGCAAAACATTCATCTTCGTGTACGCACCCAATAAAGCCTATTTCTATCTGGAAAGAATGCCGAACAAATACCGTTGTTACCAACCCGGGCCCACCAATTTCGCAGACTTCCTCCATACCGGTGACTCACTGGGAATCAAC
This sequence comes from uncultured Bacteroidota bacterium, assembly GCA_903905685.1. Taxonomy (GTDB): domain Bacteria; phylum Bacteroidota; class Bacteroidia; order Chitinophagales; family Chitinophagaceae; genus CAIYTT01. The sequence goes on from CAIVHI010000269.1 coordinate 559, forward strand.
CAAATCGACTTTAATGACTGGCTGGCCAATAAGAGCGGTCGGACCACCGATTCCATCTTCACGAAACAAGGCATCCACTGGACCATCTATGGCTCGTTGCTTGCGGCCGACAGTTTGATTAGGTATTTGGAATGCAAAAGAGGTGTCAACCTGACGCACCCTAAATGGACTGAGGTGGAACATACCGACAAAGGCCGGTTTGCCGACAACGACATGTGCGACATTGTCAACTTGGCATTGCCTATAACGACCGAACAATTCACCTATCCAAAAGTCGTTTTCAAATCCGACAGCACCACCAAGAAGCCCAACATCATCATCCTTGGCGACAGTTTCTCGGAGACCATGCTCTTTAACGACGTGGTTCCAAACGTATTCAACGATTGGCAGATTTGGGTAAAAATGGTGGGTTTCCACGACAAGGGCGGACACCCAATGAGTGAAAACACGATGAACAAAATAGACTGGAAGAAGGAAATAGACCACACCGATTGCTTTGTGCTGCTCTCCACCACTACCAATCTTCCAAAGTTTGGATGGGGATTTATTGACCAAGCGTACGCTTATTACTTTCCCGAAAAAAAATGACCCAATCCTTTAACTGTCCACGGTGAGCACTATATCAAGAGCTGCGCTTGTTCAGTAGTGCGCAGCAGCCAAAATCCGCTCGAATACGGCATCGGGATGTGCCGATTTCCAGATGGCGCCATAAATGGCGGCACCGTCGAATTTATATTGTTTCAAGATGGGTAAATGGGGCGAATCTACGCCGCCCAACGCAACGATGCGTGGACAATGGCGTTCTTTGTCTTCGAACTTACGCCGTAAAACGCCCAGCCCCCTCAAATCGACCGCCGCTTGGTAGCTGGTCTTTGAAATGCTGTCGAAAACGGGGCTGATGAATACATATCCGTAATCGGTTGAATCGTGGGAAATTTCACTCCATGCATGAAACGATGTCGATATTTTGGCCGACGGCACGTGGGAGATTTGCTGGCGGATGTCGCCATTCATGCGGTCGGCAGTGCTCAAATGTATTCCTGCCAAATCGAATTCGTCATAGAGGCCGAACCCTCCCCCATGCAATACCACACGCGGAAGGTACGCCTCGTCCAAACAGGACAGATAACGTCTGTAGTCTGCAATCGAAAAGCCCTTCTTCCTGAGGTGATACCGTTGCAAGCCGGCATGAAACAGACGATTAACGATGGCTACTTCATCCCACTTAAACCCCTCAGGAGAAAGTAAAATAATCTCCATACGTTTTTACGGCCACAATATTACGGAAAATTGAGGAGAAGAACCGCATAACCGCGACAGCAGGAGATCGACTTTCTGCGTTTTATGAGTTTCCGGTTAAACTACTGCGTATTCAGGCCGGTCTAACGGGCTTTTTGATGGAATTTTTGGCTTTCGCCCTTGCGGCCAGTGCCCGCCAAGTGCCCATAATGTGCAATGGCCAATCCTACAATGAGGTGCCTTGGGTGCTCTCGGAACTATCCTTCCGCCCCCCGCAAGCCCACATAGATGCCACGGGCGCCGCAAATTCCGGATACGGCCCATTACGTCATTGCCGGCTGCGGACGAAGTTGCGAACTTTGGCGCCATAATGCAGCCCCACATGCCCCCCCGAAAAACAGGCTTCCCTCCCATTGCCGACCACGATAGCCGGATCCTGATTTTAGGCACCATGCCGGGCGAAAAATCGCTGGAGCTGCAACAGTATTATGGGCACCGCGGCAACCAATTCTGGAGAATCCTTTTTGCCTTGTTCCACACACCCTTCACCGAAGACTACCGCGAACGCGTGCGATTGCTGCACGTCCACAAGATAGCCCTATGGGACGTATTGGCCACCTGCGAGCGACAGGGAAGTGCCGACTCCAACATCACAAACGAAACTGCCAACGACTTTGGCACACTCTATACCCGCTGCCCCTATATCCGGGCAATATTTTTCTCCGGGAAGAAGGCCGAAGCCCTGTACCGTAAATATGCAATCCATCCCAACCACCTACCGGTCTTCACCTTACCCTCACCCAGTGGTGCCCACGCTTCCGTAAACCTCGAAGCAAAAATTGACGCTTGGCGGGCCATAACGGAACACCTTTAGGCAAATTGCGGGGGACGGCTCCCCTTCTGCCTCACCGCCTACTGGACCATATTTCGATGTGTGACGGGGGCATCTATTTTAATTTTAGGTTAATACTTTGGGAAGTGCCAAAACTTCGTCCGTGTCCAAATACCTTTGTCAAACCGCGCTTATACGCACCAATAAAGCTGGCGTGGCCCGGTAATTTCCCCCTTATTCACATCCGTTTACTCCGATTGTGGATAAGTGCTTGCTATCCGTTAATACAAATGCCACAATAAATTTACAACTCCATAATATTGTAGCAACACCACCCCGGTAGTTTTGGCCTGAATTTCGGAATCTAGGCTATGAAGAACAAATACTTGGGAGCATTGGTGGGGCTATTGTCGATTGTATTCGTGGAGCGGGCATCGGCTCAGCTCACGGTTACCACCTCCTCATCTGCAGTAAATATGGCGTCCACCATTACAGGTTCGGGCGTTACGGTAATCAATCAAGTATTGGATTGCACAACGCCGACCGCGTGCGGCACTTTCAATGTAGTGCCGGGTACCCTGTTGGGAACAGGCACTACGGTGTTCGGCATCAATAGCGGCATATTGCTCACTACAGGGCATGCCACCGCCGCAGCCGGACCGGAAGCCGGCACCACGAGCTTCAACAACGGCTTTGGTGGCGACCCCACCATGACGGCCCTGGCACTCACGGCAAGCACTTACGACCGCTGCGAACTGTCCTTCGATTTTATTCCCCAAGGCGATTCCGTCAGCTTCAATTACATATTCGGCTCCGAGGAATACATACACTCCACCTGCGGCAGCTATGACGATGCATTTGCGTTCTTTATCTCGGGCCCGGGCATAACAGGCACGGTAAATATGGCAACCATACCGGGTACCAATGTGCCGGTATTGGTGAACACCGTGAATTGCGGGGCCGGTTGCGTGGTGTCGGGCTTCGGAACCTATTCCAACTGTACGAGTATAGCTGCAGGCTCGCCATTTACGGCTTACTATGTCG
>CAIVHI010000270.1 GCA_903905685.1 uncultured Bacteroidota bacterium
ACCATACGGATTTTGTGTTACTGGTTGAGACATAGTTTTTTTGGACCATTACAGAAAAAACACCCGCTAAGTTAAGTGGCTTTGACGAATTTTAATTGAACGTCCAAAAATATTTTTCACACTTAAAATGCAGCAAGGTGCCAAGTCTTAACTCAAAGTACTTGTCATCCTGCAAATTCACAGACAATGGGCAATTTGAAACCTACAATTTGCTGGGTCAGAAAGTGGGTGGTTATGAAGTAGTCAGGGGGGCAAAACAACATCACGCTCCGGCCGGTCTGCGGTGTGTTTATGGGCATATTCATCCAACGCATCACCGGTAGCCGGTTGTTCGTCCGTATGGAGGTGCTTCCCTAGATTTTGGATTTTAACCCCTCACCCCACCGGCAAATGCCTCGCCAGCACCTCCAGCCCGGTCAGGAAGACGAGGGCGGCGGTGAGGCGGCGAATGGCGGCTATGTTCATTTTGTGGGCGCCTATGCGGGCACCAATCTGGCTGCCTATGAGTACGGCAATGCAGAGCAGGGCGATGCGGCCAATGTTGGGCGGTGCCGTTGGCCGCCGGGCCGATAGCACTATGGCCAGACTGCAAATGGAGTTGGCCAAAATGAACAGGGCAGATATGGTGGCTATCTTCTTCGGGTTGTCCCACTTGCGGAAGTTGAGCAACGGTGCCAAAAAAATGCCGCCGCCAATGTTGAGCATACTGGAGAGGAAGCCTATGTAGCCGCCAATGAGGGCATCTTTCAGGATGGGGGCTTTGCCGGGGTGGGCAACGGTATAGATGTCGCGGCCGCGCGTCTTCACCCAGAGCACCGTAGCCACGATCATGAGGTTGATGCCCAGTACTATATAGGCATTGGTGTGCGATATCTTGATTTGGGCGCCTATGAATGAAAACGGGATGCTCACCAGCACCAGCGGCACTATCTTGCGCCAGTCAACATTATACTTCCTCAAGTACACATATGAACTGCCCGATACTACCACGATATTGCAAATCAATGCGGTAAGCCTAATTTCATCATAGGGTAAGGCATAAAAACCCAGTACGGCCACATAGCTGTTGCGCCCGCCAAAGCCCACCATGGAGAATACCAAGGCGATGCCCACAAAAAAGAAAAACAGTTCCCAGTTCTGCATCTGTATGCGGGTGCCGCAAACGGTTGGCACCAAAACTATGTGTACAAAAAAATGCAGTCCATCAAAGGGCGGCATGATTAGGGGCGGTGGTGCAAAATAACAAAAAATCAAATTTTTATCGTCCGTTATTTTTTTGCATCGGCTTTCCGCACCACATAAGTGCCGAAAACAACGGTGGAGTGCTTTCGGGTGGTCATCCTGTCGTGCATCAATCCGGTAAAATCGCCCATCAATGTGTCTACCGCAGTGAGTTTCATGGGGATATCTATAGTGGCTCCGGTAAAGGTGCCGGTTACCACGGGTTCGCCCAGGTAGTGTTGCACGTCCCTTATTTCAAACCGATCCCCCTTTTCCAGCACCCCTGCAAGGTTCACCGCCACTTTGTCGGCGCGCACCCAGTTATACACCACAATGTTCGCGCGGCCGGGTTCATACTTGTTGGGGCGCACCACAATCAGGTTGTCGTTGGGCACTACCTCACGTCGCACTTCGCCATGCCGTTCAAAGCCCATGCCGTTCATCTCGGCAAACGAAGTGCGCATTTTGCAATAGTTTATTTTTTCGCCATTGCGGTAGTAGATATTCGAGTCTATATGGTAGCCGGTGTCTATCGTGCTGTCTATTGGGGCATAAGTTAGCTCACCAAAAATGGTATTGTGCACAAACGTCATGTTCTCCCATTGCGCCACAATGGCATTCTGGATGTAGTTGCCGGCGGCATATAGATTGCGGTTGGGCTGTTTGGACATATAGCCCAAGTTCATTTTGGAGTTTTCGCCCATGTAGTTGTTCGTCACCGTTATGTGGTCCAGCGGTCGGTAGCCGCCCACCAAAAACCAGTCGTCGTTGTTGAGGTGGATGTTGCCGTCCAGCCGGTAGTTCCTTATGGTTCCCCGCTCGGTATACACCTGAATGCCGCAGGAGCCCAGGTTCCAGAAGCAGATGTTGTCGCATATCACCTTGGTGCCGGTGTCGTTTTGGGTGTATATGCCATGGCCGTGGCCGCGGTCGGGCGCGTCCCAGCCATTGTTGTAAATGATGTTGCCGTAGGCTTCGGTATTGATGGCCTTGCTCCAGATGCTCAATCCATCGCCCACCACATCATGTATCAGCAGATTGATGACCTTAATGCCCCTATTGTAGCCGGTGCCCACAATCAAGCCGTCTTTACGGTTCAGGCCGGCTATGTTCGAGCCCTTCTCGGTGGTCACCCGTAGTTTGGAGGAGTCGAAATTGCCTGTTATTTCAAAGTTCATAAGCCATAGGTAGTGGGTGTTGTCGTGAAGCTCCAGCGCCCCGGCAAAAACCGCCCACGCTCCCGGTGCCGACATGACGACTACCGGCGCGGCTGCCGAGCCCGAAGCCTTGATGTCGAATCGGCCTTTGTAGGTGCCGCTGCTCAGGAAGACGGTATCGCCGGGACCCACTCCCCTTCGGCCTGAAAACACATCATTTACGTTGAACGGGTGTGCCCGTGTGCCATCGCCGGCACTGTCGCCGTGGGGGGCCACATAGTAGTTGCGGCCGTTGGCCGCAGCCGGCATCGCAAACATGAAAATGGCAAGCACGGCCAACCACAGGGCGTGGTCAAAGGGACGGATAATCAAAACGGTAACAATTGGTTTTCATGCAAATTAGTGCTCCACATGCAATTTTCTACCACCGCCCACCAATTTGTACACACTTTAACGGCCGGTTTATAATCGTAAAGTAGGGTGGCAATGGTAAATCCGGTTTTTTGGGTCATATTTGTAACAGGCTCGTTAGCTTTGCATTTGTGATATGACCGACCAACAGAAAATATTCGACGCCAAAAGCACCATCAAAGCCGGCGACTTGGAGCACAAACGCAAAATCGCGTTCAACATCTCCAAGTACAATACGGCCGTCATTGCCGGCAAGCGCCAGTTTTCCGATTTGGAACTGGCGCGCAAGAAGGCGAAAAACGTCAAATGGAAGGTCATCGGCAACTTGGAGCACTACTTGGAGGCATTCGAGATGAATTTTACGGCAAATGGCGGCAAAATAATTTGGGCTGAGAACGCAGAAGAAGCTCGGAAAGCTATATTGGACATTTGCCGCGAAAAGAATACCAACCTCGTCGTGAAGTCGAAGTCGATGGTGACTGAAGAACTGCACCTCAACAAGTTCCTTTCGGACAACGGCATAGAATCTGTGGAGACCGACCTTGGGGAATATATACAGCAGTTGGATGGCGAGCCGCCCTACCACATCGTTACCCCCGCCATGCACAAGAGTAAGGAAGATGTGGCCCGTGTGTTTCACGAAAAGCTGGGCACCGAGCCCAACCTCACCCCGTCGGAGATTACCCAAATAGCACGCGACAACCTGCGCCAAAAATACTTGGCCGCACAAGTGGGCATTACCGGCGGCAATTTTCTGTTGGCAGATGTGGGTGGGGTGTGCATTACCGAGAATGAGGGCAATGCACGGTTATCCACCGCCTTTCCCAAAACCCACATCGCTATAGTGGGCATCGAAAAAGTGCTGCCTTCCATTGCCGACCTGCAATTGTTTTGGCCCCTGCTGGCTACCTTCGGCACGGGCCAACTGGTCACCGTATACAACTCCATCTTTACCGGCCCCCGCCGCGACGGCGAAACCGATGGACCCGAGGAGATGTATGTCATCCTGCTCGACAACCACCGCACCAACCTGCTGCGCCCCGAGGTGCGCGAGAGTATGTACTGCATTCGCTGTGGGTCGTGCCTTAATGCGTGCCCCGTTTATAAAACCATTGGCGGTCATGCCTATGGTGCTACCTACAGCGGCCCTATAGGCAGCGTGGTTACCCCCCACATGGAAGGGATGGCCGACTACAAGCACCTCAGCTATGCTTCGAGCCTCTGCGGCAACTGTACTGATGTTTGTCCGCTTAAAATCAATATACACGGCATGCTGCTGGAGAATCGGGCTATTGCCGCAGCGTCTAAGTTGAACGGCTTTGCCGAGGGTGCGGCTTGGAAGTTCTGGGAGTTCGCCATGCTGCACCGTTCGTCTATGGATGCAGCCGGCGCGGGCATCAAGAATAAAGTGGTCAACCGCTTGTTCCGCGATTCTTGGGGGCACACTCGTGGTCCGCTCCACTTCGCACCCAAAACCTTCAACAGTATGTGGAAAGAGCGGAAGCAATAATTAGGCCGCTCGCACCATTATCGATATGCAAACCATTGTTCTCTACGCGCCACAATTTGGCAACAGGTTGCGCTATGTGGCCCATTGGATTTTTGTGCAGCGTTGGGGTGTGCGCTATGCAGTTGTAGACCATCTTGAAGATGCCCCACCGGGAGCGGTGGTATATGGTGCCCAAAAGGACGGTTGTTTTTGCATACCCGATTCGGGGCTTTTGGCAGAAGCCGGTTGCCGGCCCCATGTGCCTGACGCGGTGGAGTGGGGCGGGGTGCCACTCCTGTATCCGGGCGGCGGCATGGCGTACCACCTGCCGGGCGATTTATTTGCAGCCGTGTTTTACCTCCTCTCCCGCTATGAAGAGCACCTGCCGTTCTCGCCCGACAAGCATGGCCGATATCCGCCGGAGCAAAGCATACTTTATAAGATGGGAGTATTGCAGCGGCCGTTGGTTGATGAATGGCTGGAGCTGCTCCGTCAACAACTGGCTGAAGTCTGCGGCATCACCATCCCCGCTCCGCAATACTCCTTCCTCCCCACCTACGATATCGATATCGCCTTCCACACCCTTCATAAAGGTGCCATGCGCACGTTGGGGGCGTTGGCGCAGGCGGCCCTCAACGTGCGCATGGGCGAGGTCGGCATGCGTTTGAAGGTGCTGAGTGGAACCTTGGAAGACCCTTTTGATTCCTTCGGCTTTATGGAGGGGTTGCACAGTGGCGCCGGTACCCGGCCACTTTTCTTCATGTTGTCTGCCCTCCACACGGGGCCATTCGATAAAAACATCCATCCCCAACATCCCGCTATGGCCGCAGTAACGCAACGCATTGCTCGATATGCCGATGTAGGCCTGCATCCTTCCTACAACCATGCGCACGGGGAAGTGCTACAGCAGGAAAAGCAGGTGTTGCAGGGCGTTTTGGGCATCCATCTCGGGCAGTCGCGGCAGCACTACATCCGGTTCCAAGTGCGCGACACGCCACCCATTTTACTCGCCGCCGGTATTCGAGACGACTACAGCATGGGCTATGGGTCCAAGTTGGGCTTCCGTGCCGGTACGGGCAGTCCTTTTATGTGGTACGACTTTTCGCGCGAGGCAGAGGGTGCCCTAAAGTTGCATCCGTTTTGCTTCATGGATACTACGGCCCACTATGAAGAGGGTATGACGGTGGCGCAGGCATTTCAGTGTCTCGCGGACATGAACGCACATTTACGGCGCACCGGCAGCAAGATGGTCACCATATTCCATAATTTCTCGCTCGGCACCGCACCGGAGTGGGACGGGTGGGCACGTGCCTATGCCGGTTTTCTGAATGGCATGCAATAAAAAAAAGCCGCCCAAAGGCAGCTTTCAATATTTTCAGCTTGGGGACTCCTGATTACAGGGAAATTGCATAGGTCACCTTGCACTTTTCTATTTCATCATTCCTGATGAGCGTCAAGTGATTGGTTTCCACCATGGGTACAATATATTGCACTTCGGAGGTAGATTTCGATTTACGGAGGGTGAGCAGCAAGTTGCCTACTTCATCGGTAGTGATGGAATAGTTGCCGGTTTCCCTAGGGTTGTCCCTCATGTCGTTATAATGCCTCGTGTAGGTGCCGTAGTTGATGTTCGTACCGTTGCTCGCCGTCAATTTGATGGAAGAGTAATAGTGGATGAACTGGCCGTCGGTGCCGTTGTTCAACTCATCGGGGCACTTCATGGCCACGAAATACCAAACTTTATCCAGCAAGTCGGCACGATTCAGATTCGTATTTTGCGCAAATACCCCGCCCGGAAGTGCCATGAGGCAAACTAAGAGAAACCTTTTGAGCATATTATTCACCATAAACTTTTTTTTCTTCGTTGTAAAAGTAGTAAAACCTCCGATTAATTGTAATCGGAGGGGGCAAAATAAGGAATAATCTTTCACGGCTGCAAAATTTTCCGTCGAAGTGGAAATTGCCCGCTATGCAACACGCCCTACCAACAGGCCAAAAAAACAGGGAAATCGGGTCAATTCGGGAAAAAATCGAGCAATTGCCGGAAATGCCCGTCGTATTCCTATTAATACCCCAATTTTGCGGCATGTATACCCTCAAGAAAAGTTTGGGGCAACACTTCCTTCACGACGAGGGCGTTTGCAAAAAGATTGTCGCATCGGCATCCCTAACGCCGGGAACCCAATTGCTGGAAGTGGGGCCGGGTGGAGGCGCATTATCCAAATACCTCATTCAGGTGCCCGACATCACCTATCTGGCAGTTGAGGTAGATAAGGAAAAGGCCGATTACCTCAATAGGGTATACCCCGTGATGCAGGGCAAAATAATATGTACCGACATTCTAACGGTGCCTATGCCCTTCGAGTCGCGTTTCAACGTCATCGGCAATTTCCCATACAATATATCATCCCCCATCATGTTCCGCATATTGGAATGGGAGCCCTTTGTGGGAGAGGTGGTCGGCATGTTCCAAAAGGAAGTGGCCGTGCGCATAAGCGGCAGTCCGGGCTCTAAAGATTATGGCATCTTAAGCGTGCTGATGCAGGCGTTCTTCAAAACCACTTACCTCTTTGATGTGGCCGAAGGCTGCTTCACACCGCCACCTAAGGTGAAAAGCGGGGTGGTGAGGTTCGAAAACATTGGCAACCCGCACGGTATTGCCGACAAGCGGAAGTTTATGATTCTGGTAAAGGCGGCCTTCAACCAGCGGCGCAAAACCCTTCGCAATGCGCTCAAGAGCATCCTGCCGCTCAATGCGGCCGACACCCCGCTCCTCAATAAGAGGGCCGAGCAACTGTCGGTAGCCGAATTTGTAGTGCTTTACAAAATCTTCCTCAATGAGCCTGTTGAAAGCTAAATGCAAGAAGGTACTGATAGCGGCCAAGGTACACGATGTGCTCAAGGACGGCCTCCGCAAACTTGGGTATGACGTTGTGACCGATGAAAACGCCGGTCAGAAATATGCAATGGCTGTAGCGAACGAATTTGTAGGAGTTGTCACGTCTACGCGCTTGATTATTGATCAACCATTTCTGGACGCCGCCGTCAACTTGGAGTGGGTGGGGCGTATGGGCTCCGGCATGGAAATCATCGATGTTGACTACGCTGCCCTAAAGAACGTGCAGTGCTTTAGCAGTCCGGAGGGTAATTGCAATGCCGTTGCGGAGCATGCCGTCGGCATGTTGTTGGCTTTGATGCGCAAAATCGCATCGTCGGGTATGGAGCTTCGCAATGGGGAGTGGCACCGGGAGGAGAATCGCGGGTGGGAGTTGGAGGGGCGAACGGTAGGTATCGTGGGTTTTGGGCATACCGGCCGGGCATTTGCCAAAAAGCTTTCGGGTTTCGACGTAAGCGTGTTGGCTTACGATAAACAGGAAGTCGATATTGCGGGAATGGCGCATGTTGTGCCGGCTTCCTTGCAAACCATACAGGAATGCACAGATGTGTTGAGTTTTCACGTGCCGTTGCTGGAGGATACCCATCACTATTTCGATGCCGCTTTTTGTCGTGCCATGCGAAAGCCCTTCATCCTGATGAACACGTCGCGGGGGCCGGTTGTGGATACCGAGGTAGTGCTGGCTGGGCTGGGCACGGGCCGGATTCTAGGTGCATGTATGGACGTGTTCGAGCTCGAGTCTCCGTTCGCCGACACCGGCTACGCTGCCATGGCTCACCAATTGTTCAGTCACCCCAAGGTGGTGGCCACACCACACATTGCCGGCTATACCCATGAAGCCCTTTATAAGATGAGCAGCGTCTTACTCAAAAAGATAGAAAACAGGGCAGTATGACGTGGAATGGCACCGAAAACCGGAATCGTTAAAAAAAACTTTGCGAAACACCCAAGATTTTCAGCCCGTTCTACGTCAATATCGGTATGGCAACCCAAATCGCCTGAAATTCAGGTTCGAGGGCTTTAGTTAAAGAAGGTGTTTCGATGCAATTTGTTCTGAGATGTGCCTGAAATCCGATTATAAGTGCATATTTCGGAATGTTTAAATTTGGCGCGGAAATTAGAGCGGCAAGCGTTGGATACCATGGAGAAACAAGGAGTTTTTGCTTAAAAGGCGGAGGATTTTGAAGCCGGGACAACCGAAAAATTAATTTTGGGGCTCTTGGTTTTTAACAGATTTTTCTATCTTTACGGCTCATTTGCTAATAATTTATTAACATTGAATATGATACGTACACTACGTCAACTGTTTTTGGGGGTTCTGTTGGTTTTTGCATGGTCTTCGGGCTTCGCCCAAGGTATCTATGGGCGGGTATTGGACGAAAAGAAACAGCCAATTGGAAGTGCCATTGTTCAGGCATTTCAAGGTGGTATCGTTAAGGGCGGTGCAGCAACCGATTATGAAGGTAACTTCGAAATCAAACCTCTCGAAAGCGGCTACTATTTTTTGGTGGTAACCTACTTGGGTTACGATACCGAAAAAATCAAGGATGTAGTCGTTCCACCCAACGACGACATCAAGGTGGATTTCTCCATGTCGCCCCACGCTGTTGAGGCCAATGTGAAAAAGCCGATTATAGTAAGGGCGTACAAGAAACCGCTTGTAGGTACATTGGATCACACCATGACCGCCGAGGAAATCAAGACCATGCCGACCTCGCAGATTGCAGATGCCGCAGCCACATCGCCAGGCAGCTACCAGCAGAAGAGGGGTGGTGAAATCAACATGTCGGGTGCCCGCGTCGAGGGTACCTTATATATCATCGATGGTGTTCAGGTTCAGTATATTGCAGGAAACAGGAGTGGTGTTGATTTGGCCTCCGGTTCTGTAGAACAAATGGAAGTGTCGCCTTCAGGTATCGAAGCCAAGTATGGTGACGTATCGGGTGGCGTGGTAAACATCACCACCAAGGGTGCAACCCAAAAATATGCGGGTGGTGTAACGGCAGAACATTCCTTAGATGGCTATAACAACAGCATGGTGAACGTCCGTTTGTCGGGTCCAATTTGGAAACAGGCCATTAAGGGCGACAGCAACCATACCAAGAAACCGGTAATGGGTTTCTCGTTGAATGCAGAATATCATGAAGATCATAACCGTTACCCCTCCTACTTCGGCGATTATGTAGTTAAGTCAGACGTATTGAACAAGCTTCAAGCGAAGCCACTTACCGAAGTGGTTGACAATACGGGCGCACAAAAGTTTTTCCTGTCGTCACAGTATATCGATGCAAGCGATTTGCAGACTACCAAAGTTCCACCACATGATAATATCAAGGAATGGCGTTTGAACGGTAAGATCAACTATCAACCCGAAGAATCGATTAGTGTAG
>CAIVHI010000271.1 GCA_903905685.1 uncultured Bacteroidota bacterium
ATGCATTTACCACCTATCCCTACCGCTGGACCCCCATCGGTAAGGAGCAGTATATAGACCAAGCCACATTGGGCGAGTTCATGAATTTCTACAAGACGTTCTATGTGCCCAACAATGCAGTGCTTGTCATTTCGGGCGACATCAACCTTGCCCAGACCAAGGCACTGATTGAGAAGTATTATGGCGATATCCCCAAGGGCAAGAACCCCATTCCCAGGCCCACCAATACGGAGCCCGCGCAGACTGCCGAAAGAAGGGTGGTGTTTGAGGACAATGTACAATTGCCTGCCGTAGTGTTGGCTTACCACATCCCTAAAATGGGTACCCAAGATTATTATGCTATAGACCTGCTGAGCCAACTGTTATCGCAGGGCAAGAGCTCGCGTTTTGAGAAGGAAATTGTAGACAAGCAAAAGAAGGCGTTCGTTGCCCAAGCTGTGAACCTGCAAAATGAAGACCCGGGATTGTCCATCATGTTCGGTATCGCCAATTCGGGCGTGACTACCGAAGACCTTGAAAAATCGATGCTGGCGGAAATCGACAAAGTCAAGAAGGAAGGCATTACCGAAGAAGAATATAAGAAACTGCAAAACCAAGCCGAGAACGACTTCGTGAGCCAAAACCAAAAAGACATTGGTGTGGCCAGCAACTTGGCTACCTATTACACCTTTCTGGGAGATGCCAACCTCATCAACACCGAGTTGGATAAATTCAAGAAAGTAACCCGTGAAGACATCAAGCGCGTGGCCGGGAAGTATTTCACGAAGGAAAACCGCTTGGTGGTTTATTACGTGCCCAAAGGAGATGGCGAAAAAAAGCCTGCTGCTAAGCCCGAAATCAAAAGTTCGAAGAACCTGAAACCCAAGCCGGCCAAACACTGACCATAAACAGCAACAACAAAAAAGCATCAGATTGACCAACAATCGGAAAAACGAATCAAAATGAAAAAAACGTCTCTTTGTATACTGGGTCTTGCCATGGTCGTTGCCGCAACCGCGCAACCATTAAACCGAAGCAACAAGCCCAAGCCGGGGCCCGCACCCGAAATCAAATTGGGTAAAACCGAAAACTTCACCTTGCCCAACGGCATGAAGGTATTTGTGGTGGAGAACCATAAGCTACCCGTGGTGACCTGCAACATTCAATTGGACATCAAGCCGGAATTGGAAGGCGAAATGGCCGGCTATGAAGAAATGATGTCGGAATTGCTCCTTTCGGGCACCAAAACGCGATCCAAAGACAAGTTGAACGGCGAAATCGACTTCCTTGGCGCCCGCATCAATGCGTCATCCAACAGCCTCTCGGGCTATGGCCTTAAGAAATACCTCGACAAGATTTTCGACCTGATGGGCGACGTTGCTATGAATGCCGTCATTTCCAGCGAAGACTTGGAAAATGCGCGGAAGAAAACATTGTCGGGTATGGAGACATCGAAGAACGACCCCGATGCTATGGTGGCCAACGTAAGTGCTGCTGTAAACTTTGGGTCCAACCACCCCTATGGCGAAGTGGCTACAGAGGCGTCTGTCAAGAAAATCACTGTGGAGCGTTGCCGCAAATATTATGAAACCTATTTTCGTCCCAATGTAGCCTATATGGCCGTGGTGGGCGATATCACGCTCGATGAAGTGAAGCCCCTGATTGAGAAATATTTCGGGAACTGGGAAAAACGCAATGTGCCGGTTACCAACTATACCGTTCCTGCGGTTGCCTCCACACACCTTACCAAGGTGGCATTTGCTCCCCGCACCGCGGCTGTGCAGAGCGTGGTGAGTGTGACGTATCCCATAGACCTCAAGCCTGGAACCGAAGACGTCATCAAAGCACGCGTAGCCAACACCGTTCTTGGCGGTGGC
>CAIVHI010000272.1 GCA_903905685.1 uncultured Bacteroidota bacterium
TGACTTTGTCGTCGAAAGATTTGTATACTTTTTTCAGTTCGGCAATTTTTCCGCCAAGCCGGTTCATCTTTATTTGCAGACTTATCTGGAGGTCTTCCACTTTTTGTTTTGCGCGGGCCTCAACTTCATAGAAATTGTCCTGCCTACTTTTCGACTTTACCGTGCGTGCCCGTGGTTGCTTGCGCATCCACTCCAGCTCTTTACGGTATACATTTCGGGCCTTGTCGATGTTGGCTAATGTGTTTTCAATACGGGCTGCCTTCTTTTCCATGTAGTTTTTGTAATCTCCATGGTAGGTATAAAGTTTTTCTTCGTCAAGTTCCCACACCTCGTTGCACACTTCGTCGAGGAAGTAGCGGTCGTGGGTCACCATGAGGAGGGTTACTTTCTGCTGGTTGAGGTAGTTTTCCAGCCACTCCACCATCCCGACATCCAGGTGGTTCGTCGGTTCATCCATAATCAGCAACACGTGTTTATGTTCGAAGCCGATGTCTATCAGTATTTGTGCAAGGGCCACCCTTTTGCGCTGGCCGCCCGACAAGGTGGATATTTTTTGGTCAAGTTGTCCAATATTGAGCTTGCCCATAATCTGTTTCACATTGGCTTCAAATTCCCAGGCTCCGAGTTCGTCTATTCGCGATAGGGCTTCGGCAACGGCTTCGGTGTCGGTTGAATGGGAGTCAAGCAGCTTTTCATAATCCCGGATGGCCTTGGCTACAGGGTGTCCATAATGGAAGATATTGTCCAAGACCGACAGTTCCTCGGCAAACCGCGGCTCTTGTTCGAAGAAAGCTACCGTTACATCTTTGTGGATACGCACGGTGCCTTCATCTACCGTGTCTAGGCCGGCGAGTATTTTGAGGAGCGTACTTTTACCACTGCCGTTGCGGGCTACGAGGGCAATTTTGTCTCCTTCGCTGATGTGGAACGTAATGTCGGTAAATAGCGGCTTGATGCCATAGGTTTTGGATATTCTTTCCGCCGTCAGGTAGTGCATAGTTCGGCAAATATAACTTAAGTGCCGGGTTTACACCCCGTTGCAGATTTAGACGGACTCAGATAGTCTGGGTATGATGCCTGCCGTAGAGAATCTGTCGAGAGCACTGAAAATGAAAAATTCGCAATACTCCTGAAGGGCATTCGCATTTTCTTGGCCTCCAAAGTCGGTCAAACCGGGAAGGTGGGTCTTGAAGAACATTTGGTGATGTATGGTTTCAATCAAGGTGCTGGCAAGTGAGTGCGGATAGGGGAAGTGCTCGCAGTATTCCAGGAACAGTGTGGCAATGCGGTGGCACAAGTCTTTATAAGGCTTGAAGAGCATGGCCCGGTTGTCTTCGTTGACGTGTTTGGTGAGGTAGGCTTTATTGCTTTCAGACACAACAACATCTTTTACGAGGTCTTTATCGATATGTTCAGAAAGAAACATGTCCTCCTGTCCAAACGCCAGCAATTTGATGGCCGCGGCAATTTTCGCGCGGGGATTTGGTAAGTTGTTGGTATGGAACACCAATCGATATTCCATAGAGGTCCAAAACCAAGTAATGATATAAGTGAGGAGTCGGTGTTTGTTCTCAAAATACCGGTAGATGCCCGCCTCGGTCGTGCCAATGTTATGGGCGAGTTTTTTGAACGTGAATTCTTCGAATCCCAATTCATGAATCAATTCAATGCTCTGCCGCACGATGTTCCGCCCGAGTTCAGAACTCTCGGGGTCTCTGATGTAGAGATTAGGATTCATTTTTATGTGCAGCCGCAATTCCAATTTGACTTTGGTTTATGATAGCGCAAAGATACTCCGGGATAGTAATTGGGCAATAAGATAATTTAATGCTACCATCAACAGTAGTATAGCTATCATTTTTGAAAGTTGATTTACATTTGCCAAACGATGTCCGAAAAACAATAACATCACTCAACTATATGCATCACAAAACAATTGCTGTTGCCAAGGGCGACGGAATCGGGCCGGAGATAATGGACGCGGTTCTTTCCATTTTGAATGCTGCCGGCGTTCCGCTGGAATATCACGTTATCGAGATGGGGAAGTCGTGGTATGAGAAGGGTTTCTCCTCCGGCATGACGGAAGAAGCCAAGGCTACGATTGAAGAACTCGGCATACTGCTGAAAGGCCCGATGGAGACCCCCAAGGGCAAGGGTATGAAGAGCATCAACGTTACTGCCCGCAAAATGTGGAGCACCTACGCCAACCACCGCGTGTTCAAAACGCTCAATGGTGTAGATACGGTGTTTTCCAGGGCAGGCATACCCATAGACATTACGCTGATTCGTGAAAATATTGAGGATACATACGGTGGCATTGAGCATATGTTGACGAATGACGTTGCTCTCTGTCGGAGGTTCATCACGCGTCCGGGTTCGCTGCAAGCCCATCGCTACACTTTTGAAATGGCCCGCAAGAAGGGAGCTAAAAAGGTGACATGCGGCCACAAGGCCAATATCATGAAGCTTACTGACGGATTGTTTTTGGAATGCTTTTATGAAGTGGCAAAAGACTATCCTGAAATTCAAGCAAACGACATTATAGTGGACGACTTGGCGATGAAGCTGGTGGTGCGTCCTAATGATTTTGAAGTGATTGTATTGACCAACCTCCAAGGCGACATCCTGTCTGACCTCTGTGCAGGCTTGGTGGGCGGTTTGGGCTTTGCACCCTCTGCCAATATTGGGGACAACATCAGCATTTTTGAAGCCGTTCACGGCTCGGCACCTGATATTGCCGGGAAGAATATTGCGAATCCAACGGCCTTGCTCATCAGTAGTTGCATGATGTTGCGCTTCCTGAGCCTTGAGGCTTATGCAAACGGCATAGAGAATGCGCTTCATGCCACCTTAATGCAAGGTTACCACACCTCCGATTTCGGCTCCGATCCGGCCAAGAAGTTGAATACCACAGAGTTTGCTGCGGCGGTGGTTAAGAATCTGGATTTAACTGCGTTGAAAAATGCACCTCGTGAAGTGGCTGCAACAACCGTGAGGTCCACAGCGGAAATTATTCCCAACCACATGATGGTGTCGGCTCCGCCGGCAACCGCAGAAGTAAATGGTGTAGATTTCTTCGTAGAGTGTACAGAGTCGCCTTCTGCACTTGCAGCTAGGTTCGATAGCGTGATTCCCAGCGAAATGGAGCTCATCATGATTAGTAACCGCGGCACGCAGGTTTACCCTCATGGGTCGGTATTGACGGAGTGCATCAATCAATATCGCGTACGGGTGGAGCGTAAAGCAGGTGTGCCTTCGGTGTCTTCCGACCAGATTTTTGCGCTTGGGGCGGCCGTGGCCACTCAGGTTAAGATATGTTCTATGGAGTGGTTGATGTCTTATAACGGGCAACGGTCTTATTCGTTGGCACAAGGACAATAAACGTGTATTTTGATGCTTTTCGGGAAACAATTCAAGTTGGGGATTTTGGGGGGTGGCCAGCTTGGCGCCATGCTGATGAGGTCTGCGATAGACTTTGGTCTTGAGGTGGCCGTTTTGGATAAAGACGCCCATGCCCCTGCCGCGCGTTATACATCGAGTTTCACCTGCGGCGATCCGCTGAATTATGATGATGTTTTGGAGTTCGGCAAGCAGTGCGACGTCATCACCATTGAAAAAGAGGCCGTTAATGTAGATGCCCTCCGGGCTTTGAGCGCACTCGGTGTAGCCGTAAGGCCCTCGCCCGATTTGATTGAGTTTATACAGGATAAATATTTGCAAAAGCAGTTTCTGGAGTCGGCAGGCGTGCCGACTCCAGCTGCTCGTGCATTTAATGGCATTGCCGAAATTGAGACCGCCGATATTCAATATCCGGTATGTCAGAAGCTCCGTAGGAATGGCTACGATGGTACCGGCGTTACTATGCTCTACAGCAAATACGATTTGGGAACCAAGGCGTTTGAAGAGCCATCCATTATTGAGGAGTTAATCGACATCGGTAAAGAAATATCCATAATCGTTGCAAGGAATCCCTCGGGCGATATGGTCTGTTATGACCCTGTTTCGATGATATTCGACAAAGAGAAGCACGTCCTCAGTTTTCAAATGGGTCCCGCCAATTTGAGCACTCGCGTTGCTACAGAAGCCTTCGGTATTGCCTTGAAGATTGCCGAGGCCGCCCAACTGGTAGGAATAATGGCAATTGAAATGTTTGTGACGAAGGACGACCGGGTTTTGGTTAACGAACTCGCACCCAGGCCGCATAACAGTGGGCATCATACCATGGAAGCGAGCAGCACATCTCAATTTGAACAGCACCTCAGGGCAATTCTCGACTTGCCCTTGGGCGCTACCAAGTCGACGGCAAAGTCGGCGATGGTTAATATTCTCGATACAGGCAGTGTGCCCAATTGGAAGCGCCTTGCCGCCATGCAAAACGTGCACCTACATCTTTATGGAAAATATGGGGGGCGGATTGGTAGGAAATTGGGGCATATAACGATTGCAGGAGATACATTTGAAGATGTTGCAGCAAAAACGGCTGCGGTTAGAAATTTACTCAATGGATAGCGAGATGGTTACGACCCCAATTGTGGGAATAATAATGGGTAGCATTTCGGATGCTCCCGTGATGCGAGGTGCCGCAGAAGTTTTGCAGGAGTTCGGGGTAACCTTCGAATTTACAGTAGTTTCGGCCCATCGCACTCCGCAACTGATGGCTGAATATGCCGGCAGTGCCCGTAGCCGCGGCCTAAAGGTGATCATTGCAGGTGCAGGAGGGGCGGCCCACCTCCCGGGGATGACCGCTGCTTGCACCACGTTGCCTGTTATCGGGGTGCCGGTGAAATCGAAGAATTCGCTCGACGGATGGGACTCCCTCCTATCCATATTGCAAATGCCCACCGATGTACCTGTAGCCACTGTGTCGGTAGACAACTCAAGAAACGCGGGATTGTTGGCCGTTCAGATGCTCTCCCTCGCAGACGATACATTGGCCGCCCGTTTGGAAGAGATGAAGGCGCGCAACGTTGCGAAAGTGCTAATGCAACGCGAGGAAATCAAAAATCTATTTTAAGGGGTTCCCAAGTCTCTCTCCAAACACAAACATCGCTAGCCGGAGCTTTACAGTACATGGGAACGGTGTGCAACCGGAATTTCTAGAACTGTCGCGAAAATGTTGATCGCTATTGCCTTCTTTGCCGCAGGACGTGCTTAAATAGAATCAGACTTTCGCAAATTTGGTTTTGAACAGTTCACAGGCAGAAATGTGCAAAAGGAGGCCGCAAATTGGCCTTGAAAATGTGAAACGTTTGTATCTTGGAGCCGAATTTAGGAGCAATGATGGATTTGAATCTGACTGGAAAGGTGGCATTGATTGGAGGAAGTACCCAAGGAATTGGGTGGGCTTCAGCCCAAATGCTGGCCGCTCAAGGTGCAAGGTGTATCCTGATTGCTCGGAATGAAGAAAAACTCAAGGCTGCCGTTGCGGTTTTGGACGGGGAGTCGGGTCTCAAGCATGGATATTTGGTTGCCGACTACACCCAACCAGACGCATTGAAAGTGGTTGTTGGCGAATTTCTTGACACAAATCACGTGGATATTTTGGTAAACAACACCGGTGGACCTGCGGGTGGACCTATTTTCAATGCCACTCCCGATGCATTTCTTGCCGCATTCAGCCAACATCTAGTTTGCAATCACATTTTGACCACAATGGTGGCCGATGGAATGAAAACAAATGGCTGGGGCAGGATTATCAATGTCATATCCACATCGGTAAAAATTCCGTTGAAAGACTTGGGCGTATCCAACACCATTCGCGGAGCAGTGGCATCTTGGGCCAAGACGATGGCCAATGAGTTGGGTAAGTATGGTATAACGGTAAATAATGTGCTGCCCGGTGCTACCGGTACGGAGCGGTTGTCGGCTATCGTGGCTAACAAGGCGGCGAAACAGGGGCTGGCGCAAGAACAAGTGGAACATGAAATGATGGCCGAGATACCGGCAGGGCGTTTTGGTAGGCCCGAAGAAATAGCCGCTATGGTTGCATTCCTGGCGTCGCCTGCCGCCGCATATGTGAATGGTACGTCCATTCCTGTGGATGGCGGTAGAACCGGAAGTATATAAAATGGGTGCATGAGCCGACAGTTTTGTGTCGGAGTCAAAGCAAGGAAATGTCATAGAAGTGTAAGTTATAAATTGTTAAAACTGGGGTGCCGCCCTTCCTGAGGCCCCAAAAAGCTTGGATTGCGGTAAAAAGAGGTGCGAAGTTCCAAACGCCGAAAAAGAGGCGAAAATGTGCTTCAAACCGATTTTATTAAGACAAAAAAAATTTAAAAAACGGCTGGAAAGCGGCCATGGTGGCGAAATACAATTTTTGTGATGATTTGTGTAATAATTCAAGAAATCATTGTAGATTTGCGCACCATTTATACATAATGGAAAGTTAAAACTTAATTTTGTTCCTGTGCCAGAATTAACGAAGACCATTTACCGAAACTGCACCCGCAGCATTTTCGTGCTTATCGCAGCAATGCTGATTGGAAATACTAAAGCGGAAGCCGCTCCCGATGGGAAGGCATTGTTCATGTCGAACTGTGCATCCTGCCATAATCCGTTGAAAGACGCTACCGGGCCGGCACTAAAAAACATTGACAAAACCTTCCCCAGTAAAGAATGGGGATACAAATGGGTGCACAATTCCCAAGCACTCGTAGCAGCCAACGACAAAGACGCCGTTTCCATCTTCGCGAAATACAAGGTCGCGATGACTTCGTTCCCCCAACTCTCGAATGAGGAAATCGATGCCATCCTGAAATATGCAGATGACTATGCTGCGCCTGCCGATGCACCTGCAGCCGCCGGTGCAGCTACCGCAACCAAGTCGGAAGACAGCAGCTGGCTATATGTATATGTTACCATTGCATTGCTCGTGCTTGCAGTCATTCTTTGGAAAGTGAACCAAAGCTTGGCCAGGGCCGCCAACGAACGCGAAGGCATTCCGAATATGAAGGAAGTGCCGCTGTACCGCAACAAAGCCGTGTTGGCCGTAACAGGTGTACTGCTGTTCATTACTGCGGGCTACTGGTTAGTAAATGGAGCCATCAACGAAGGCCGCCAACAAAACTACCAACCTTCACAGCCCATCTTCTACTCCCACAAAGTGCACGCGGGCATCAACCAAATCAACTGCCTTTATTGCCACTCTGGTGCAGAGAAGAGCCGACAAGCCATGATTCCTTCGCTTAACGTATGTATGAACTGCCATAAGCAAATCAACTCCTACAGTGGCGAAGACAAATATCAACTGGTAACTGCTGAGGGTAAGAAAGTGGATGGTACCAAGGAAATCCAAAAACTTTATGCGTACGCAGGTTGGGATCCCGCTGCAAAAGATTACAAGCGCGACGCAAAGGGTAATATATTGGCCACGCCGGTTCAATGGGTGAAAATCCACAACTTGCCCGACCACGTATATTTCAACCACGCACAACACGTGAAAGTAGGCAAGGTGCAATGCCAAAAGTGCCATGGCGAGATCACCGAAATGGACGAAGTTTTCCAATTCGCTCCACTTTCCATGGGCTGGTGCATCAACTGCCACCGCGAAACACAAGTACAGTTTCAAGACAACAACTACTACACCAGCTTCGAGAAATTCCACAAGGAGTTGAAAGAGGGTAAGCGTACCGGTGTGACAGTTGAGGAAATTGGTGGTTTGGAATGCCAAAAATGCCACTATTAATCGGCATCGGTAGGAAACGATACTTGGAATACAGGTTTGAAATAAGTTAGTAACAGGAAGCGAGGGACTGGACGTGTCGTCCCTACCCCGAAAAATGTAAACAATAACAGAATTCGGAATAACAACTTATGAGTCAAAAATTATATTGGAGGGGAGTGGACGAACTCAATATCAATGCTGCGCCAAATGCAGGCATAGAAAATGAGTTTCAAGAAGAATTGCCGTTCGAAATGAACGACAGTATGCTTTCGGCCGCCACCCCGCGCCGCGACTTTCTAAAGTTCTTAGGTTTCAGCACATTGGCAGCAACACTCGTAGCGAGTTGCGAAATGCCGGTGCGTAAGGCCATTCCATATGCCATCAAGCCTGAAGACATCACTCCGGGTGTTCCCAACTACTATGCGTCTACGTTTGTTGACGGCGGCGATTATTGCGCCGTAGTGGTGAAGACTCGCGATGGTCGTCCCATAAAAATTGAAGGCAACGAGATGTCTTCAATCACCAAGGGCGGTACTTCGGCTCGGGTGCAGGCTTCGGTGCTCAATTTGTATGACAAGGCGCGCAACCGTCATCCTTTCAAGAAGGATGCCAACGGATATGCTGAGGCAACGTTCGAGGAAATCGATATGGCTGTCAAGCAAGGCTTGGCTTCAAAGAACGGCTACCTCGTAACAGGATCCATTCTGAGCCCCACCACAACTGAAATCATCAAGCAATTCTTGGATAAAAACAAGAATTTCAAGCATATCGTGTACGACGGCATATCTTATTCCGGAATGCTAGAAGCCAACGATGCCTGCTATGGCAAGAAGACTTTGCCTACCTACCACTTCGACAAAGCGAAGACGGTGGTGAGCATTGGAGCCGATTTCTTGGGCACTTGGTTGTCGCCCGTGGAATTTTCAAAAGGATATTCCAAAGGTCGCAAGGTTACCGCCAAGGAATTGAAGCTTTCCAAACACTATCACGCTGAATCCATCCACACCATCACGGGTGCTGCGGCGGATGAACGCGTGACCTGCCGTCCGTCCGAAATGGGTGCGGTGGCCGTTGCACTATACAACAAACTGTCCGGTACGGGTGGAGGCAATTTGACTCCTAAGTTGGACGCTTGGGTATCGAAGGCTGCCGAAGACCTTAAAAAAGGCAACGGCATGGTGGTTTGTGGTGCAAACGATGCAAGTATCCAAACAGTTGTGAACGCCATCAATGATAAGATTGGCGCCAATGGTACGACCATCAACTGGACCGTTACCAGCAACCTTCGTCAAGGCATAGATAAAGATGTTGCCGAGTTTGTTGCCGCTATGGAAGCAGGGAACGTTGGCACAGTGATATTGCACGGCGTGAATCCGGTGTACGATTTTTACGATTCGAAGAAATTTACTGAGGCACTGGGCAAAGTTCCGGTAACTGTTTGTACGAGCGAGCGTATGGATGAGACTGCGCAGAAATGCGGTTTTATCGTACCCGACCATAACTACTTGGAGAGCTGGGGCGATGCCGAACCCAAGCCTGGATATTTCAGTTTGATGCAGCCAGGTATTGCTCCCTTGTTCAAAACGCGTTCCTTCCAAGATTCATTGTTGAGTTGGTCTGGTTCGGCTACCACTTATGCCGATTTCTGGAAGCAATTCTGGATGACTAAGTTGGGTGGCCAAGCCGCATTCGACCAAGCGCTCCAAAATGGCGTAATAGAGCCGGCCGGCGATATGGCAAATGGCGGTGCCGCTTTCAAAGGCAATGTTGCCGATGCTGTGTCTAAGATTCAATCTAAGGGTGCAGGATCCGGTATCGAGCTGGTAGTATATCAAAAGGTTTCTATCGGTCATGGTGGCCAATGGAGTAACAACCCTTGGTTGCAGGAAATGCCTGACCCCATAACAAGGGCAACTTGGGATAACTATCTCTGCGTTTCTCCCAACAGGGCTAAGGAACTTCACGATGAGCTCACGGGCTTCTCTGAAGTGGAACCGAAGAAGGTTGTAGTTACCATCAAAGGCGCAAATGGCTATACCGTCGACTTACCTATTTTGCCGGTTCCCGGTATGCACAACGATGTTGTCGCAATTGCTGTGGGTTACGGAAGAGATAAGAAAGTTGGCCTTGCAGCAGCAAGCGACGATACGAAGGGTGGTAAGAATGCCTATCCCTTTACGAGTGTCAGTGGTGCCAATGTGATCAATTTCACCACGGTCACTATCGACAAGACTACCAAGAAATATGAACTGGGAATTACCCAGTCTCACAATAGCTATGAAGCCCGCCCTGTAGTTCATGAATACACCCTCGAGGAGTTCGCAAAGGACCCCAAGGTGTTGATGAAGGAACGCGGTGCGGAGATTGCTGAGTTTGCCAAATTCCCATGGTTGGAGGAAGGCAAGGATGCGCCCGAAGAGAAACTTGCCGACACCAAAACTGAAGAAGGGTATCGCGAAAACGGTACACTTTATCCCAAGTACGAAAATTTGGGCTTGAAGTGGGGCATGTCTATCGACTTGAACTCTTGCACCGGCTGTGGCGCATGTGTGGTGGGTTGCATGGCAGAGAACAACATCTCGGTGGTCGGTAAAGATCATGTCATTAAGAATCACGAAATGCATTGGATACGGATTGACCGCTATTATAGTGGCTCACCGGCCGATCCGGATTCCATCCAGACGGTTTTCCAGCCTATGATGTGTCAACATTGCGACAACGCGCCTTGCGAAAACGTTTGCCCGGTGTCGGCCACCAACCACAGTAGCGAAGGTTTGAACCAAATGGCTTACAATCGCTGTATTGGTACCAAGTATTGCGCCAATAACTGCCCCTATAAAGTTCGTCACTTTAACTGGATGGACTGGAATGGTGCAGATTGTTTCGAAGGCAACCTTTATGAAGATGGCCGTCGTGACGATATGAACGATGATTTGACCCGCATGGTGTTGAATCCTGACGTTACTGTTCGTAGCCGCGGTGTAATGGAGAAATGCACATTCTGTGTGCAGCGTTTGCAGGAAGGCAAATTGAATGCCAAGAAGGAAGGTCACCCATTGAAAGATGGAGCAATCAAAACGGCCTGTCAGCAAGCTTGCCCAACCGACGCCATTACGTTCGGCAATATGAATGACGCGACCAGCAGCATTCATAAACTCCGCAGGGAAGAACAGTTGGAACGTACGTTCTATGTTTTGGAACACATCCACGTTTTGCCGAATATCAATTATTTGGCGAAAATCAGGAATACCGAGAATATCATGGCGGGTAATGCCACCAAGGATATTTTCTCGATTGAACATATTTAACGGAGGGCAGTAA
>CAIVHI010000273.1 GCA_903905685.1 uncultured Bacteroidota bacterium
GCATAATCTGTGCCCGAGAACGAACTATACGGCGGCGTAATTTGGAGGGTTAACGAGATGTTGGAACCGCTACGTGGGTACAATGGCTGGTCTACAGAGTTACGGGACAACACGAATTTAAAGTGGAAGTCGTTGCTGTAGCCACTTGTAAAGCCCGATATCAATGCATAATTGTTGATGCGGTAGTTGTTGTAAAACAGGCCGTAGTTGAATACGAAGTAGTTGTCGGGCCAGCTTAGTCGTTTACCCATAGACACACCGCCTCCTGCCATGCGGAGGTAAGACAGGTTGGGGTCGGTGCCCACCGCCGATGCCGAGTACTTACTGTAAACGATATTGGCGGTAAATGAGTTGGGCTTACGCCCACCCAGCCACGGCTCTGTGAATGTGGTGTTCAGGGAATTGTAGTAGCCGCCATTGGATGAATAGTTGACCGAGAACTTCTGTCCATCGCCCACGGGCAACGGATCCCAGAACTTGGGCTTGAATACGTTACGGATAGAGAAGTTGCTGAACGTTACACCAACCGTACCATAGAAGTTGATGCCGCCACCAAAGCCGGCCGACAATTGCAACTGATCGCTCGATTTTTCTACTACCGTATAGTCTATATCAACCGTTCCGTCTTCGGGGTGTGGCTTGGGTTGGATACCGATTTTTTCTTGGTCGAAGAAGCCCAAGTTCGCAATTTGCCTTTGTGAACGAATAAGGTCGGTACGGCTGAACTTATTACCGGGAAGGGTGAATAATTCCCTACGGATGACGTGCTCATTGGTTCGCTCGTTGCCATATATGTGCACATCCCTGATTGTGGCTTGCGAGCCTTCCGTAATGCGCATTTCGAAGTTGATGGTGTCGTTATTCACCGATGTTTCGACGGGCTCGATATTGAAGAACAGGTAACCGTCATCCATGTAGAGGCTCGACACGTCTTCGCCGGTACCATCTTGACTCAATTGGCGACCCATGCGTGCTTCCAACAATGCCAAATTGTACACGTCACCTTTTTTGATGCCCAAGGTCTTCGAGAGATATTCATCGGAATACTTGGTATTGCCTTTCCAACTAATGTCGCCAAAATAATACTTATGGCCTTCTCTTACCTTGATGTCGATGTTCAGGTTGCCGTTGGTGGACGGATAAACGGTATCGGACACGACGAAGGCATCGCGATAGCCCAAGGTATTGAACAAACCTACCAGTGACTGTTTATCTTCTTCATACTTTACAGGGTTGAACTTGGACGACGAGAACAGTCGGAACCTGAAATAAGGGTCTAATGCATCAAGGGTCTTGGTAGGTGTGAATAAGCCGTTTTCGGCTACGTACTTGCTGAAGGAGCGCTTGGGAACGTCGTACACGCTTTTTTCATCGGCCGCATACAAAGTAAATCGGCTCATTTCTTTGGTAGACTTCAGGGCGCGCTTGAGGCGGGCTTCCGTAGCATGTTCTTGACCCACAATGTTGATTTGGTTGATGTGCGTCTTGGCACCTTTGTCTACCACAAATGTGAGGATGATGCGGTTTACGGCACCCGAGTCGTTGCGCTCCAACACCGACACTGCAACGCGGCCGAAGCCCTTGTCGAGGTAGTATTTTTTGATACGGACTACAGCCTCTTTCTTGGTGGCCTCTGTAACGATTTTATTGGAAGACAGCGACAATTTTCCTTTCAATTCTTTGGCCTCTCCAGGGGGAATGTTGCGGAAATTGTAACGGGAAAGGCGGGGACGCTCTTCCACGACGATGTTCAGGAATATTTTGTCGTCTATGATTTTGGAAATAGTGATATTGACATTGGAGAACAGCTCCTGCTTCCACAACGACTTGATGGCTTTGGCTATATTTTCATCGTTGGGCAGGTGCACTTTTTGGCCCAAGGTAAGGTTGGATACCGCAATGAGCAGTTCTTGGTCCAAGAACTTGGACCCCGATACCGTTATACCGGCCAATTCATATTCCTTCGATTTATCGGGTTCGGGGCCGTTCTGCGTCTGACGGTTGATCATTTTGCTAAGGCCGCCCACAGAGCCATTCTGCTGGGCAAAGCCCGCAGAATAAACGAAAAAAAGAATAAAAATTATTATATACCTGACTCTACTATGCATGCGTACCTGAGTTCGATTGGATTTGTTCACTTATTTTGCCAAAACGGCGTTCGCGCCCCTGATAGTTCAGGAGGGCTTCGTACAAATGCTTTTTCCGAAAATCGGGCCAATGCACGGGGGTAAAATACAACTCTGCATAAGCCAGTTGGTAAAGCAGGAAATTGCTGATGCGGTGTTCTCCACTTGTTCTAATCATCAATTCGGGGTCGGGAAACCCCGCAGTCTCCAGGCTGTCTTCAAAAAGGCGTTCGTTAATGTCTGCCGGGTTTAATTGGCCTTGTGCAGCCGCGGTTGCCAGCTTTTTGGCGGCCTCAACAATCTCCCGACGAGCACTATAGCTAAGTGCGATGATGAGGTTGAGACCTTTATTGTCTGCGGTTACCCGGCGTGCTTCATCCATTTCGTCTCGGCATGCCGGAGGCAGGCTGTCCAAATCTCCTATGAGGTGAACCCGAACATCGTTCTTGTCGAGGTCTATGATTTCGCGCTTTATCGTACTCACCAGTAATTCCATGAGGGCATCCACTTCGGTTTTCGGCCTGTTCCAGTTTTCGGTGGAGAATGCGTAGAGGGTGAGATACCCAATACCTAAATCGCCACATGCGTCCACTATTTCACGTACACTCAAAACCCCTTCATAATGTCCGTAAACCCTGTCCTGACCCCGCTCCTTAGCCCACCGCCCGTTGCCGTCCATAATGACAGCTATGTGTTTAGGTAGCCGGCTACGGTCAACGGACTCTAATAATGTCATTGTCGAATATAAATTGTAGGAAAACGCGAAAGTTACAAAAATAGGCGGTCGTTCATGGTTGCGAAATTCATCAAGACCAGTTTAACTACAATTTAACTGCAATCCGGCGCACGTTCAACCCGATTAGGAGACGTTTTCAGCCTCCAATTCGGCGGTGCCCCAAGGCCCGGTTTCAGGCAATTGGGATTCCCTCTTTCGCCTGCCGATAGCCAACCGCTTGCAGTAAAATCGATTGTAAAGCCGTGTTTATTGGACTGTTGAGTGGAA
>CAIVHI010000274.1 GCA_903905685.1 uncultured Bacteroidota bacterium
AAATATGGCTGCAAAGCCATTCGATCTTATCTCCAAATCTGACAAGTGCTGCTTCCAATTCCGTTCTCTCGCGTTTGACGAATAGTAGGCAACTTGAATATTGTTCTGGGCTAAAACCGGTATTGCAGCAGCATTTTTCAATGCAGAAGCACGAATCACACGCTCGTGGTCTGTGGCAACGTCACCTGAACCTGAAACGGTTTGCAAGGTGTTAACGCTTTTCTCAACGATGAATGCAGATACATAATAGTCGCTTCCAGCTTCAGGAGCGAAAGCCTTCAATTTGTATTTGATGTTTAAAGTTTGACCACTAGCAGATGCACTTGCTGCTACACCGATTTCAACTGGGATAGAGTTTGCATTTGCAGCATTGTTTTGGATGTCAGTTACTTTGATGTTACTGCTACCAATCAATGAGTTATTCAACCAGAAAGTTGGGATTGAATATTGTCCTGTAGTTACATCGATGTTAGAAACTGTAGTCAACAATTGCGAAGCGAAAGGAGCGATAAACAATGTGTCATTACCAGGCTTTGTCCACATTGGAACCAAACGAGAAGAAGAAGAAGAATGGTAATCTACTGGTACGATATTGTCGATATCGTTTGCAGCAACCAATTTCTTAAATTCTGGCATTGCGTAAAGACCGCAAGGACCACACCATGTAGCAGTGTGATAAACTACCAAAGAACGTTGTTTCTTGGCAACGGTTAAAGCGGCTGCAGTTGAACCACCATCTGGGCTGTCTGGCTTACAGCTCTGCATCATTCCAGCCAATCCGGCAGCAACGACAGCTAAAAGGAGTAATTTTTTCATATTAGTTTTTTTCAATTTTTGTTAGGAAAGCGAATTAACACCATTTTACACACAATAACAACTTTTTTCTACCTACAATTGCGCGAAAACGCAAACAACTGACGTGTGTATTACCTTTGCTTTTATGTCGGGGATTATTGCCAAAAATAGCTTTTGGGCATCCATTGTAAATTACAGTGGGAGTTTGGTGGGGTTATTTACGACATTTTATTTATTTCCCTTGGTGTTTACCACGAGTGAAAATGGGGTTTTTCGTCTGTTTATTGAGAGGTGCTTTGTTGGCTGGTGTGGCTCAGTTGGGTACGGGATATTCGATTTGGAAGTTTTTTCCGCGATTTAAAAATGAAAATGGCCATAATGGTGTCGGGTTTTGGTTATTGTTGATTCCTGCCATTGGTTTTTCATTGGTCTCGGGCCATGTGGCCGACATAAGCGAAAAACGGGGACTGTTGCGCAAGTGCGTCTCGGGCTACTGCCTCATTTCGCTGTTTTTCATTGCCATAGCCCTGCCCGCTTCCAGGCAACATTTCACCAACCATGCAATCATTTACCTGGCTTATGCGGGCATTTTTGTAGGCGGCGCATTGAGGGCGTTTTTCAGTCCGGCTTCTTTTGCGCTGCTTGGGCTGATGGTGCCCAAGCGCCTTTATCCCAATGCCACCACGTGGAGCAGCGCCTCTTGGCAGGTGGGTGCAGTTGCCGGCCCGCTGGTGGGCGGCTTCCTGATTGCAGTATCGGGATTTACAGTGAGCCTCGTGGTGGTCACGTGCGTCATGGCGCTGTCGTTTGTTTCTCTATTGTTCATCCCCGCGCATCCCGTTGCTTCTGCAACGCGCGAACCCGTGCTGAGTAGCCTGTCGCAAGGGTTGAAATTCGTCGCCAAGTCGCCCATGGTACTCGCCGTGTTGTCGCTCGACATGTTTGCAGTACTCTTCGGCGGTGCGGTGGCCCTGCTGCCTGTTTATGCCGACGACATCCTTAAAGTGGGCGAAATCGGGTTTGGGTGGCTGCGGTCGGCTACCGCCATTGGTGCGGTATTGGCTTTGGTCATCATGTCTGTAGCACCAGTGAAGCGCAAAGCGGGGCTGAAGTTGTTCATCTGCTTCGCGGGCTTCGGACTCTCCATCATCGTTTTCGGATTCTGCGGCAACTTGGCCAGCGGTGATACCCTTTGCACGGTAGCCGGCCTGCGTGTGACTTGGGCATTCCTGCTCGGGTTTTCGATGCTTTTGCTTAGCGGCATGTTCGATTCCGTGAACATCGTCATCCGTCACACCATTCTGCAACTGTTTACGCCCGACCATATGCGTGGCCGTGTGGCGGCGGTAAACACCATCTTCATCAGCTCATCGAACGAGCTGGGCGCCATGGAGAGCGGCCTTACGGCCAAATGGATGGGCACCGTGCCGGCGGTAGTGTTTGGGGGATGCATGACGCTGGTGGTGGTGGCAGTGACTTGGTTTGCAGCACCTATGCTCAAGATATACAATATCAAGCATAAAGAGGACGAGCACAATTAGTTACGGTACAGCCAATTGTCGTGGGCCCGACCATTCGCCCCCATCTACATTTCCTCTCCACCGCCATGTTCCCCACCATCATGTTTGTCGAAAAACTCCAGTTTGCCGAACTTATAGCTGAATGCCAAGCCAAATGAACGATAGGGCATTTTCCGGTCGTTGTACATGCTGAAGCCCACGCCCGATACATTGGTGGCTTGATCGATGTATTGGTTAAAAGGATCGGTAGTGGTGAAGGCGAGACTGCCGTTCTTTTTCCAAAACAGCTTCTTGAATGCGAAACTATAGCTGAGGTATCCGGGGAAGGTACCTTGTATTTCTGTACGGGCAGAGCGATAATTACAAAACCCTTCCACTACCCAATCCTTGCCAAATTTGTAGGTAACATTCCCATTCAGCCTATAATTCAAACTGTTGGCCGTTGCACCGGCAATAATGGAGCTCACGATGTATTTGTTGAATACAATGGCGTTTCCTCTAATTTCCATTTTTTCGTCGAATGCCGTATACGTACCCGACACATTGAAACCCGATACGTATTGGATGCCTGCATTCTCCATTGTAGTCACCGAAACGTTCTTATACACCGAATCACCCACTTTCAACTGGGAGTCGAAATAGATATACTCTTGCTGGTCTTCGGTGGAATAGCGATAGTACGCCATCACCATGAGCGACCGCCCTTTTTCGAAGGATTGGAAATAGGTGAGGTCCAGATTATCCACTTTTTCGGGTTTCAAGGCGGGGTTGCCCGATGAGATGTTCAAGGGGTCAGACGCATCGATGTAGGGATTCAATTCCCAATAACCGGGCCGTTGAATGCGGTGCGAATAGGCCAGTTTCAACGACTGCTTCTTGCCGAAGCTCCTCGAAATAACCGCCGACGGAGCCGGTGTATTATAGGCCGGAATTAGGGAATCGGTAGGTGAGGTTTTATAAAATAGGGTATATTCATCGCGCATCCCCAACTTCAAGCTGTAATTCTTGAAAAATGGGAAAGTGATGGAGGCATAAGCAGCATATA
>CAIVHI010000275.1 GCA_903905685.1 uncultured Bacteroidota bacterium
AGACCTTGCCGGATATCGTCATGCAGGAATCATGCATGGCGAGCCGGTAGCTGTGATAAACATGTGCCCACAACGATGCATCGCATTGCGCACGTCCCTGAACGCCCATCAATGCGGCAATGACGCAAAAGCAAATATTTCTAATTGCAAGTTTCATTTTGAACATTTTATATTGAAAAAGGTCGCTATGCACATGGTGCATAGCGACCTAAAAAAGCGATCGATTACTTTACCAGTAGCTTCTTGACTTCGGAGAATGCGCCAAAAGACACCCTCACCAAGTAAACGCCTGGCTCGGCAATGGTGCAGCCTGCGGTGTGCAAGCCTTGCGACTGATTGGTTGATGACGAGCTCCAAACGGTTTGGCCGAGCAAGTTGCAAACCGATACGTTCACATCTGCATTGTCTGTCAGCATATAGGCAAAAGTCACGTTCCTGCCCGAAGGATTGGGATAGATTTCGAAAGAGCCCAAGTCGTCGTAATTATGGTTGGCGACAAAAAGTGACGGTGTTGAGAAAGTTGTGGAACCGGTGAACAGGCCTGATGAAGTTGAAGAACAATTGGCTTGTACTTGAACGGCATAAACCACACCCGATGTAAGCCCGGTAATGGTGACCGACGTAGTTGCACTTGTAGTAGTGGTCCAAGTAGTGGAGCCGCTAACGCAATACCTGATGGTATATCCGGCAGCACCCGCAACCGCCGCCCAGGAAATGACCGCAGATGTAGTGGTGATGGAGGAAACGGTTACCCCTGTAGGCGTGCCGCACGAGGGCGGGATACAATTCGGGATGGATGTCAGCGTGCCACCAAATGTTGCGTAGTTGGCAACGAAAGACTGGTAGTAGATGTTGGCAACAGTGTCGTTATGGATAATCAGGGTGTTTTCGTCATTCAGCGTATTGGCAGATGTCGTCCAGTTGTGAGAGCCGGTCAAAACCGTTGGGTCGGAACAATTGTTGGACGGGTCGACTATCACCATTTTGTTGTGGTATACATACGTTGACGACACATAGGTTTTCAACATAGAGCCCAATCCCGATGTAAGGATCGGATATGCTGCACCCGTGTTGCTATATTGGTCTACAATACCTGCAGTGTAAACACCGGCGGTATTGCGTGCCACAATGGCGTTGGCATCGGCAGCAACCGTCAAATCATAAACACCAAAGTACATATCGGTATTTGCCGAATCGATGGTGGAAATGATGTGTGTGTTGGTGGCATCGGATGGACTGAAGTACAATTCAACGGTCCTGCCCCCGATATTGAAGGTGTGGCGACCGAGATCGGTCTTGAAGGGGCCGAATTTGGACAGTGTTGGGTTGGGCGTCATGCCGGTATCTCCCCACATCATGTTGAACTCCAAGGTATAAACATGAGCCAAAGCAGAATCTTGCAGGAATAGGATATTGTTGGCGCAGCCATTCAGTTGGGTTATGCCCCAGTCTTCTGAGCCCGTAGACACGATGGCATCATTGGGATTGGAGGAATTCGCATCGATGATGATGAACTTGTTGTGCATGATGCCGTAGGCACTTGTTGTAGGACTTGCGAGCGTAGGAATACCGCTGTTCAGCAGCGCCAAACCCGTGTTCGATTGGCTGCCATCATATATCCACCGCACCTTGATGCCCGAGAGGTAGGCATTGTTGATGGCGGTAGCGATATTGGCATAGCCGGAGCTTTGATTGTAATCGTATTGGGCGATATCGATGGAATATTTGGCACGATTGATATAGGCTACAATGGTGTCGGCCATACAGCTATTCAGGTAAACGGCATTTACACCGGTCGAAACGCTATTGTCGACAGGCATGTTGAAGTAGATGGCCATTGACCCCGAAGAACCCGACCCTCCTGAACAAGAAGGTGTGACAAAAGTGGTTGATGAGCTGTAGGCACTCACCCCACCTGTTTCGCAAACGGTTTGTACTTCAAACTCATAAGCGGTTCCGCAAGTCAGGCCTGTATAATCGAAGGTGGCCGAACCGCAAGTAGCGGTGCTCCAGCTTCCACTCCCCACCGGGCGGTATTGCAAGTTGTAGCTGGTAGCTCCTGCAACAGCCGCCCAAGTGAGCGTCGCCGAACTTGTCGTGATGCTCGATGCTGCGAGTCCTGTTGCTACAGGGCAAGAAGAAGTGCTTCCGTCAACCGTGCCGTCAATCACCAAATCCATCACTTGAAACGTGCCGTGCACGCTGCTTGCGTTGAAGCCATAGATGCGGAACATCAGCGTGGAAGGATAGGCAACGGAGACGGAGGCCGTCCAAATGGAGCTCACGGTGTCGCCACAAGTGGAGTTCTTCGGAAAGTTGTCCGAGCCTTCGTCAATCCAAGTAGTACCGCCATCAGTACTGTAGGCGTAGCGCACGTTGTTGGGTCCGGTTGTGGAGCGGCGGATGGCCACATGGAAATCGGTAACATTCAGCGTATATCCCGAATTAGGGGCAGCGGTCACTTCCACTGCCGCTTCGGTTGAAGAATAGGTAGTTGATGCGGAAAAGTTGGTGGTGGAAAAGCCGCCCAAGGTACAAGGCGCAGTGGGCTCGGCGGCACCATTCACCCGATTCAAATTCGTTCCGGTGGCATTGGTAGCCACAGAAGCCAAAACACCGGCAGTATCGGTATTATACACTAAAATTTGGGCGTTTGCGCGGCCAAAAAGTCCCAATGTCGCCACGATCACCAGCAGCTTGAATAAAGTTTTCATAAAATCTCCGTTTTTAATATTGGATTCCAAATCGTAAAAATTACCCCCTACACCATCCTCACAACCTCTATCGCATAAGCGCAAGGCTCCTCCCGTCGGGAAGGGTAAAATAATGTGGAGCAAAACTATAATTTAAAGGAGTTCCCTGTATTAAGTTTGAATTAAGGAATTGTTTCGCGCACCGGGTAAGTGTGCAACGTCGCCGGCATGACATTGGCGGGAGGGGAATTGCGCTGTGCGTTTTTTGCGCTATAGGGTGTAATTGATGCCTTTGCACACCCACTTTGCGTCAATGTACCACCGGGAGCGATATGTAGGATGCGTACTTGCCCCCGTGATGAATGGTTTGGGTGGCCTTGATGAAGTCGGCCTCATTCGCCAAGAAAATGTTGGGGACGTATTTTTGGGGATTACGGTCGTAGAGGGGAAACCAAGTACTTTGAATCTGAACCATCAGGCGATGCCCTTTCTTAAAAACATGATTGGCCTCATGGAGGTCTATGGTGTATTCTTCCACCTTGTAGGGCACCACGGCCTCAGGCGCGGAAAAGCTCACACGGAAGCGGCTTCGGAAGATTTCGGAAGCCACAATTAGCTCATTCCCGCTCATTTCGGGTTTGGATTTGTCGATGTCGGGATATACATCAATCAATTTCACCACCCAGTCGGCATCCGAGCCGGTGGTGGCTGCAAAAACGTGGGCCACTACATTGCCGGTAATGACCACGTCGGCCTCCAAAGGCTCCCCGGTATAACTCAACACATCCGGGCGGTGGTCCACAATCCGCTGGTCTTCCGTGAGCCAGTCTTCCCAGTTCGAACTATCCGAATAGGTGATTTCAATGGGCCGAGACCGGTACATGACCGGATTTTCAGGGTCGCTGATGTAGCTATCGGCTCCGGCCTCCCCCTTTTTATCCAATTCCAACCGTTTCCCGGCTTGGAGGTACAAATTTCGGGCCTCGGTAGCCGGGGGCCAAACATCATAACTCTGCCACACATTCGAACCCGTCTGGTAGCAGGTGGCATTTTTCAAGGGCATTGGCCCCCAGCCTTTAAGCCAGTAGTCGAACCATTGTTTTTGGTATTCCCTAAACTCTGCCCCAGTATTTCGGTGCATGTCGTATTGACCCACGATGCTGGCATCGCGGTCGGCCCATTGCCCATGCTTCCAAGGGCCCATGATGAGGTAGTTGTAGTTGTGCGTATCGAATTGCTCCATCTTGGCATACAAGGCCTGCGGACCAAACGCATTTTCTTGGTCCCAATACCCACCAACATGCAAAATGGGGATGACAGGTGTATCGCTATAATTGAGCGGAGACTTCAAGCGCCAATAATCGTCGTAGTAGGGATGCACCACAAAATCATTCCAGGTAGGAATCTTGCCATGAAAGTATTTCTTGTTGACATTCGACAAAGGCCCCAATTCGAGATACCATTGGTAGAGGTCGTAGCGGGAAAATGGGAACACCCGTTCGTCGGGCCCCGACTCTTCGCTATAACTGTATTCGAAGGAGAAGGAAAGCCGAAATGCACCGTTGTGGAAGTAGTCGTCGCCGAGAAAGAAGTCGCCCACAGTGCCCTGCGGAGATACCGCCTTTAATGCAGGGTGCGGCTTCAGCCCGCTGATCAACGCCATCTCGCCGGGATACGAAATACCCAATTGCCCCATCCGTCCGTTGGTCTTGCAGTGGTGCAGCAGATACTCCACCAGGTCATAGGTGTCGGTCGCCTCGTTTATCCCGGTGTCGCGCTTCGTGAACGGACCTTCCATAATGAAACGCCCTTCACTCTTTTGCTTGCCCCTGATGTTCTGATAAACGAAAATGTAGCCGTCGGTAGCCATGTTAGAGACGTAGGGGTCGCGCTCCGGACTGATGAGGCCCATGTTCCAGTCGGGATAGGGCGACCGCATGATGAGCACAGGCAGCGAATCGGCATTGCCGATCGGCGTGAATATCCGTGTAAAAAGCCTCACCCCATCGCGCATGGGTACCATGATTTCCTCCTTGCTGTAGCGCAGCGTATCTTTCTGCCCAAAGCCATGTTGCCACAGACCTATCAATACGGAAAGAACGGCTATATGTTTGCTACCCATATTCGGGGGCGAAAGGTACTATGAAATGGCAGAATTTTACGCTTCGGAGAGGTCGGCATACGGGGCATTTGGAAAGAAAGTGTGTAGTTGGAAACGGCGGGCGACGACAGCTGAGCTTCCAAGTTATCCACCCAATATCAACACTTGCGGCGTAGCTAAACGGATAAACACTTTAACGGGGTACTTTTACATCTATGGCCACCGGTAAAATTGCCGAAACCCCGCTGATGAAGCAGCATCGGGATATCAAAAACAAATATCCTGATGCCATCCTGCTTTTTCGCGTCGGCGATTTTTACGAGATGTTCGATAACGATGCCGTCATCGCCTCCAATGTGCTGGGCATCACCCTCACCAAGCGCGCCAATGGGTCGGCCACTTTTGTAGACCTGGCGGGCTTCCCCCACCACTCCCTCGATACCTACCTGCATAAATTGGTGAAGGCCGGCTATCGTGTGGCCATTTGCGACCAACTGGAAGACCCAAAAACGGCAAAGGGCATTGTGAAGCGCGGTGTTACCGAGTTGGTCACTCCAGGCATTGCCACCAGCGACAAGCTGCTCGAAAATCGCACCAACAACTTCTTGGCCGCCCTTCACCTTACCGACACGGTTTGCGGCGTGGCGTTTCTGGACATTACTACCGGCGAATTTTATACCGCCGAGGGCGATGCCGACTACATGGACAAACTCCTCCAGAGCTTCCAGCCATCGGAGGTCATTTTGTCGAAATCGCGGGTGAAGTATTTCAAGGAACATTTCGACCCCAACGTCTATACCTTCCCGCTCGAAGATTGGATTTTCAAGGAGCAGTATGCTTACGACACGCTCGTTCAACACTTCCAAACCCAATCGCTGAAGGGCTTTGGGGTGGAAGACTTGAAGGCGGCCATCACGGCCTGCGGGGTGGTTATCCACTACATTCGGGATACCGAGCACATCGACCTGCGCCACATCAACGCATTGCAACGCATTGCGGCGTCCGACTTCCTGTGGATGGACCGCTTCACCATCCGCAACTTGGAGTTGATATCGGGAGCCCACGAAGCCGGCGGCAACCTGTTGCAGGCCATCGACCACACCGTTACCCCCATGGGTGCCCGCATGATGAAGCGTTGGCTGGTATTTCCATTGTTCGACATCGGCAAAATTGAGCAGCGGCTCGATATGGTGGAACACCTGATAGCGCAGCAGGACCTGAACCACGACATCCTGAAACTGCTGAAGCAGACGGGCGACGTGGAACGGCTCATAGGCAAGATACCGCTGAAGAAAATCAACCCCCGCGAAGTGCTGCAAATGGCGCGAAGCCTGAAACACATGGCCGAAATAAAAGTGCTTTGCGCTGCATCAGATTTCGCTCCGCTGCAACAACTCCTTGCCGTACTGCAACCTCTGGAAGAACTCCAGCAGCAGATTTTCAAAACCATTGCCGAAGATGCCCCCGCCTTGGCAGCGAAGGGGGGGATGATAAAAAAAGACGTGTCGGAAGAACTGGACCACTTGCGCCACATTTCGCGAAGCGGCAAAGACTACCTGGCGTTCATTCAGCAGCAGGAATCGCTTTCCACGGGCATCAGCTCGCTTAAAGTGAACTACAACAATGTGTATGGCTACTACCTGGAGGTGACCCACGCCCACCGCGACAAGGTGCCGCCTACATGGATTCGCAAGCAGACGCTCACCAATGCCGAGCGGTACATCACACCGGAGCTTAAAGAATACGAAGAAAAAATATTGGGTGCCGAGGAGAAGATATTGGCGATAGAACTGGACCTCTATCGCCGCCTACTCCTCGATACCGAGCCCTACATTGCCGCCATCCAAGCCAATGCCCATGCCATAGCCCAGTTGGATTGCCTGTTGTGCTTTGCCGCCAATGCCGTGAAATACCGCTACCGCCGCCCCAAGGTAGTGAACGAGCCCCTCCTCGACATTACCGAAGGCCGCCACCCGGTAATAGAGCAACGCCTGCCTCCCGGCGAGAGCTTCATTGCCAACGACTTGAAGCTGAACAAGGAAGATACACAAATCATCATCCTCACCGGCCCCAACATGAGTGGTAAGTCGGCCTTGTTGCGCCAAACAGCCATCATTACACTCATGGCCCACATGGGTAGCTTCGTGCCGGCACGTGAGGCGGTGATAGGCCTTACGGATAAGATATTCACACGGGTGGGCGCGTCGGACAACCTGAGTGGTGGGGAGAGTACATTCATGGTGGAGATGAACGAAACCGCCAGCATCATCAACAACATCTCGGAGCGCAGCCTGGTGCTGCTCGACGAGATTGGGCGGGGCACGAGTACATACGACGGCATATCGATAGCCTGGTCTATAGTGGAGTACCTGCACAACACCGCTGCCAAGCCCAAAACCTTGTTTGCCACCCACTACCACGAACTGAACGAGCTGGAGAACCAGCTTCCACGGGTAAAGAATTACCACATCACCCATAAAGAGACCGGCAATAAAGTGGTATTCCTGCGCAAGTTGGCCCCGGGCGGCAGCCGGCACAGCTTCGGTATCCAAGTGGCCCGCATGGCCGGCATGCCGCCCACGTTGCTTAACCGGGCCAACGAGATATTGGCCGTGCTGGAAGAGAAACATGCCGCCCAACCCGACAACCGTACCGACTTGAAGGTGAAGAAAATCAAGACCGCACCGCAATACCAGCTCAATATTTTCGACGGCATCACCGAAGACATTCGCCGCATCCAGCAACTGCTCGACGAAACCGACGTCAACACCCTCACCCCCGTTGAGGCGCTGCTGAAACTCAACGAGATGAAGAACATTGTGAAAACATATAGGAAGTAGAAGGTTGGCAGGTGATGGCGAAACAAGGGTAGCAATTATGTAACCTAAGTTACACCTGCGGGTGCCGGGAAGGACTACTTTTGAACTCCAAGACAATGGCATGGTTAATGCCAGAGCGTGAAGGGTTTAAAAAGACTGAAATTCCAAAACATGAAAAATACGGCGCTGATAACGGGAGCATCCAACGGGATTGGTTTGGAGCTGGCAAGAGTACACGCATATAAAGGCGGCGACTTGGTACTGGTGGCAAGAAACAAATCGAAATTGGATGCGTTGAAACAGGAGTTGGAAACCCAATATGGTGTTTCCGTTTTGACCATCGGCAAAGACCTCTCGGTTCCAAACGCCGCCATGGAAATATATGAAGAGACCACGCGGCAACAGATTCAAATAGATTATTTGATCAACAATGCCGGCTTTGGCGACTTCGGTATGCTTACCGACACCGACTGGAACAAGGAGTTGCAAATGATCAATTTGAACATTACCGCTTTGACCCAGTTTACGAAACTTTACCTCCGCGATATGGTGGGCAGGCGCAGCGGCCGGATAATGAATGTGGCCTCCACCGCTGCATTCCAGCCCGGTCCTACAATGGCGGTTTATTTTGCAAGCAAGGCCTATGTATTGAGTTTTTCGGAAGCCGTCGGCAATGAAGTTGCCGACAAGGGTGTAACCATAACCGCCCTTTGCCCGGCCGCCACCCAGAGTGGATTCATGGAGGCGGGCGGCATGGGCGAGAGTCAGCTTTTTAAGGGCCGGACATTGCCCACCTCCAAAGAGGTTGCCGAATACGGCTATGCTGCTATGATGAACGGCAAAACCGTAGCCATTCACGGACTGAAAAACCGGATTATGGCCAACCTTATCCCATTCGTGCCAAGGAGCATGCTGTTAAAGGTGGCGCGCAAGGTTTTGGACAAAGCGTAGTTACGATAACTCGCCATTTTTACCGCGCCATCGTTATGCCGCCCTCCCGTGCTGCCACCACATTGTAGCGCAGTCCGGTCTCTCTCTCCTGCGGAGCGCGCCCCGCTTTAGCCAATTTCAGATACAATAATTAACTGGTTTGTGTTATGTTTGCAGGAGTTTAGAAAAATAGTGGCGGAAACCTCAAACTTATATCCGTTTGGTGCCGTCTATAACCAGCAAACAAGTCATGATGAAGAAATTACTCCCGCTGCTCCTGTTCTTGGCCATGGCCAATGTATCGAAGGCCACGCTCACGTTCACGTTGGTAACGGCACCTTGCGATTCCAACGGCGTCCTCGCCGTTACCTATACCGGCACGCTGCTGCCCACCTTCCAAACGGAATGGGTATTCGGTGCACATAGTGCCTACCACGCCCATGTGACCGGTTTTACCGACACGCTCCGCAATTATGGCGGTGGTACGGTGACGCTAACGTGGATAGACTCTGCAACCGGCATGACGGATACGGGCACCTATTACGGTGCCTCTCCGGTAGGCATGGTGCTTTCTTCTACCAATGCAACTTGCCCTGTGCTGGGCACCGCTACTGCTACCGTGACGGCAGGTACAGGCCCCTTCACTTATCAATGGTACGATTACTTTACCCATGCCATTGTGGGTACAACCGCGACCGTGAACCTGCCTTCGGGCTTTTATGGCGTATGGGTCACCAATGGTGCGGGTTGCGGCTCGGGTTCGCCAATCACCGGCACATTCGTCACCATCAACGATACTTCCACCTTCCACGATTCGCTTGCCGCAACCACGGCAAGCTGCACCAATGGTACAGCAACTCTGGGTGGGGTTATGGGTACCTATACTACCCCTTTGAGCTACCTGTGGAGTAACGGGGCTACATCATCCACCATCACCGGCCTTACCACCGGGTACTACTCGCTTAAGCTTACCGATGCTTCGGGATGCTCCTACACCTCCAGTGTCTATGTTCCCCAGTCTGTTGCCATAACGGTTGGTGCAACCCCCACGGCGGCCACCTGCCTATCGGACAATGGCGCGATTGCGGCTTTTGCCGGCGGCGGCACCCCTCCCTACAGCTATGTGTGGAGCAATGGAGCCACCACCCAAAACCAAACCGGATTGACTGCGGGCTACTATAGCGTGGTGGCTACCGATGCCAATGGCTGTACCGGCTCGGGCGGCGGCTCGGTAACGGCTTCAACACCCATAGTAGTGACGTACACCGCCATGGCGAGTTCCTGCACCGTGCCTACGGGCATGGCTACCCTCACCATCAGTGGTGGCACGGCTCCCTACCATGACACCATTTACAGCTCGCCCATCCAAATCGCTACTGTGGCTACCGCCCTTGCCCCAGGAACCTACGATTTCCACGTTGTGGATGCAGTGGGCTGCATACAAAACGGCAGTGTCGTTGTTCCGCCCGCCGATGTGATTATTGCCGGCATGGCACCAACCCCCGCCACTTGTACGCTGTCCAACGGCAGCCTTACCGTATCGCCAACGGGTGGTGTAGCTCCCTACTCCTATTCTTGGAGCACCGGTGCAACCGGCGCGACTTTGAGCGGTGTGCCTTCCGGTTCCTACTATGTCACCATTACCGATGCCAATAGCTGTACGGCCAACGCCTACGCCACGGTAGGCAACTATTCGCCGGTTACGGTAGGTGTGTCTTCCGTGCCAGCATCCTGTATCTTCACCTCCGACGGCGTCCTCACGGCCACCCCCTATGGCGGCACAGCTCCTTACAGCTATACTTGGACCGGCGGCGGCACCACGAGCACTATTACGCTGATGCCTACCGGCCCTTATTGGGTTAACGTGACCGATGCTTCGGGCTGTACCGCCGTGGCCTACGACTACCTCGGCTACAATGCCGCCGACAGCAGTTGCTTCTGCACCATCAAGGGCACCATCTATCATGACGTGAATGTAAACTGCGTTCAAGACTCGGGAGAATACGGCATACCCAACGTGCAAGTAGCCTGTGCAACGTTTGGTTATACCTACACCGACGACAGCGGCCGTTATTCCTTCATTGTGCCCAGCGGCACCTATACCGTATCTGAAACCGTTCAGGCATTCTATCCGCTTTCGGGCTGCCAAATGAACAACATTCCCGTAACGGTTACAGCAGCTACCGGCTGCGTCCATACTGTCGACTTTGCCAAC
This sequence comes from uncultured Bacteroidota bacterium, assembly GCA_903905685.1. GTDB lineage: Bacteria > Bacteroidota > Bacteroidia > Chitinophagales > Chitinophagaceae > CAIYTT01. Next base: position 10,759 of record CAIVHI010000275.1, read on the forward strand.
ATCCTCGATACCCTACACGACGTGCAAATCAGCGTATGGGATTGGTCGCACCCCGTTCCCGGCGATGCCTATACCCAAATCGGCATCCTGCACAACGGAGGCTCGGTAACGGAAACCGTACCCGTAGCATCTTACCGTGCCGACAGCCAGATTTATGGCGCTACGTTTACGCCCTCCACCATCTTCGGCGGCGGCGGCGCCTACTACGACTACAGCACCCTCACGGGCGGCGGCTTGGCCACGCTAGCCCCAGGTGCGTCGCAAGTGTTTTACGCCAACTACAACGTGCCCACATTCGTGCCATTGGGGACGGTTTTGACCTTTACCGACACCGCATCCTACATCGCGCCGCTCGACTCTTGGATTACCGACTATGCGCCTTGGAACAACGTGAACGAGTTCACGACCGTCACACGCTCATCGCACGACCCCAACTTCAAGGAGGTGACTCCCGCAGGTTATGGCTCCGAAGGTATCATCACCACTGCTGATTCCAATTTGGAATTCATGATCCATTTCCAAAACACCGGTACCGCACAAGCTCAGAACATTGTTATTAAAGACACCTTGAGCGCCAATCTTGACTTGACCTCCTTGCGCCCCATCTACTCCACTTCCCCTTGCACCATTACGCAAAACGCTACTGCCAAGGTGGTTACGTTCACCTTCCACAACATCGACCTCCCCGTTAACGCCAGCGGCATGGTCACTTACAGCATCAAGTTGAAGCCGGGACTCCCTTATGGCTCGCAAATCAAAAACAGCGCGTCCATATACTTCGACTACAATGCGCCCGTGCAAACCAACACCACCCTCAATACCATAGGCTGGCCGTTGAACGTGCCTACCACACATGCATCCGACGACTTCTTCAACGTATTCCCCAACCCTACTGCCAACACCTTCACCGCAGCCATCCGCGCCGATGTTGCCGGCACTGCCCAATTGAATGTGTCCGACATCACCGGCAAGTTGCTGGTTTCCAAATCCGTAACCTTGGCACAAGGTATGCAGCAGGTAACGATGGATGTTTCCAACTTCGCCTCTGGCATGTACTTGGTTACGGTGAATACAGACGACAAAGTGCAGACCCGCAAATTGGCGGTAGTCAGGTAAATTTCAACCATATATTAATAAAAAAGGCAACCCCGCACCCACCGAAGCGGGGTTGCCTTTTTTAGTTAAAGTAAACAACGGTTTTTTTATAAACCGGTAATCAATTGATGTTTACGTGTAGCTGTTTTTTGCTAAATTTGAAGCTGCACCTAAAAAACGTATACCTATGAAATTCAAGTTGTTGTTACTGGCGATGGCGTTGCTGAACATTCAAGTCCTCGCCCAAATCCCCGTATTGACGTCGGCTACCACCAATCCTACCGCAGGCGAGGTCTACTACAGGTATACCTGCGACACCACCGGCGTTACCGATTTGGGAACAGGTGCGGGACACACTTGGAATTATTCGGGGCTGACGGTCTCCACAACGGCAAGTTCAGACACCTGCACGCGCTTCACTTACGCGGCATGTAGCTCAACGCCCTATTGCGGCGATTATACGAGTGCAACCCTTGCCGATGAAGAAGTAGGGTTCCTTTCAGGCTCAACGGCTACCGACACGGTTTACAGTTATTACATTTTCAACTCGACCCAGTATTCAGAATTGGGCACCGAGTCGCATAGCGGGATTACGCAGTTGTCGTCGAGCGAAGTCCTTATGAACTTTCCGTTTACGTACAACACCATTCAAACCAATGCATTCCATATCTTGGATGAAGGTTATGGGGTGGACACGATTACGGGCAACATCGCCGACTCCATAATCGGCGACGGTTACGGTACACTCATCCTCCCATCGGGCACTTACACCAATGTGTTGCGCATACACCTGCTCAACCACGCACTGGATACCGTTCATTTTTTCGGCATGACGGCGTACGACACCCTCTATTCGGAGGCTTTTTTATGGTTTGTTGCGGGCTTCCATATGCCGCTGTTGAGTATGACGTGCAACGCTGTTGGGGCGTTGCCCCAACAGGTGAACCTCTACACCCAAATGCCTTTGTCGGTTCCTCAAACACACGGAGTTGTCCAATCTTACCGCATCAGCCCGAATCCTGCAAAAGGACGGGTACTGGTTGGCGGTATTACCGGGAATGCGCGCTATGAAATTGCCAACATTCAAGGTGTCCGAATGCTGGAGGGCATCCTGACGGCATCGGCAAACTTCGTGGATGTAACCATGCTTCCCGCAGGCCTGTACGTAGTGAGGATTCAAGATGAAAATGGCCAAGTGTACACCCAAAAGTTGGTACACGAATAGGGACGGTTTAGGGCGAGTAGCTGAGTCAAGAGTATTGTTTTCCGCTTTTAATTAAGTTGCCCTTTTCCAACTGAACAAACCCGCATCTTGCAATTTGCATTCGAATGGGTCTTCTGCAGCAACCTGGAGGAGGTCTTTTTCGAGATTCAACATGAACATGGCTTGACAATAAATACCCATCGCGATGCTCGGCGCTCCCGTCTCCACTTGCCAAAGCGTGACCCGGCCGATGTTGGCGCGCTAGGAAAGTTGCTCGGCACTCTATCCACGCCGCAGTCGCGCCATTTTG
>CAIVHI010000276.1 GCA_903905685.1 uncultured Bacteroidota bacterium
AAAATTTCCTCTGCCAGCGCAATCCCGGCAACAATGCCTGCCTCCTTTACTTTGAGCACCGCAATTCCCTGTGCGTCAGCCGGAATGGATGCTACTGTTGAAAAGTCTCCTTCACCAACGTCTTCCCGCAGCGCCGCTTCAATAAACAAACGATTGTCCAAATTATTTCGGTAAATTTTTTATGGCTGCAAAATTACGGTAATTCGTTATTCCCGAAAGAGAACTTATCATTAATTTGCCATTGCCCCCTGTTATAGACTGAATTTATACCCCAATTTACCTAAAATGGACCATTTAACTGACTGAATCACACAAAAACAGGCTTCTGTTTGCGGTTTTCGCCGTATATTTACATAAATTTTTTTTAATAGTAATTTTTACATACTGTAAATTTGGAACGGGAAAGCATATCGGTATTCGACATATTCAAAGTTGGCATTGGCCCAAGCAGCTCGCACACTTTGGGGCCTTGGAAGGCGGCACTTAGGTTTGTAGCCCTGCTAGACAGTAAGGGTTTGGAAAAGGTACAATCGGTACAGGTATTGCTCTATGGCTCGCTTGCAAAAACGGGTAAGGGCCATGGCACCGATGTTGCCGTGATATTGGGCCTTTGTGGTGAAAACCCTGAAACGTTCGATGTCAACGCCGTTACCCCGTCGCTAAACCAAATTGCAGACACCCAAATCTTGAAAATCAAGGTTTATGGCCCTTCGGGAGACGTGGAACGATCGCAATCGGTAGGTTTCACGCCATCGGCCGACGTAGTTTTCCTATATACGGAAAGCCTACCCTTCCATCCCAACGCCGTAACATTCGTAGCCACATTCTCTAACGGAGAATCGGTAGCCGAGACCTATTATTCCATAGGTGGCGGATTTGTGGTAAAAGAAGGCGAAACAGGTGGTGGTGCCGACCAACCCCACCTACCTTACCCCATTGCCAACGAAGTTGACTTGATTTCGGCCTGCGACAGGACAGGATTACCCATTTCGGGTGTCGTTTTCGAAAATGAGTCGGCATGGCGCCCTGAGGCTGACACCCGGAAGGGCGTAATGCGGATTTGGGGGGTGATGCGCGATTGCATTTACCGCGGCTGCCACACACCCGGCATTCTTCCGGGCGGCCTAAACGTAACGCGCCGTGCAGCCGAGTTGAACGAACGCTATACCGCGGGCAAGCCGTACGCAAACTTCGACGAGTGGAAAGCCGTAGTAAAGGCCGGCGGCGGCTCCTTCAAGCATATTCTGGAATGGGTGAGCTGCTTTGCACTTGCCGTAAACGAGGAAAATGCAGCCTTTGGGCGGGTGGTTACCGCCCCAACCAATGGCGCCGCAGGCGTGGTGCCGTCCGTTTTGCTCTACTACATCGTGTTTTGCGATGGCGATACCGAAGACCAAATCGTCCGCTTCCTGCTCACGGCTTCCGAAATCGGAAGTATGTTCAAGAAAGGTGCCACTTTGTCGGCGGCAATGGGTGGATGCCAAGCGGAAATAGGGGTATCGTCGGCTATGGCCGCTGCCGCACTTACCGAATTGCTGGGCGGTACGCCCCGGCAGGCCGCTATGGCTGCCGAAATTGCGATGGAGCATCATTTGGGCCTCACGTGCGACCCCGTGGCCGGCTTGGTGCAAGTGCCTTGTATAGAGCGCAACACCATGGGAACGATAAAAGCCATCACAGCCGCCTATCTGGCTTTGCAAAGCAAACCTGAAAACGCCCGCATCACTTTGGATGCCGTCATCAACACGATGTGGGAAACTGCCAAAGACATGAACCATAAATACAAAGAAACCGCAGAGGGAGGATTGGCCCTTCAAATCCCGATTGGCTTGAGCGACTGCTAGTGGGGTGCGCGCATTACATCGACTGAGAACATGCTCCTCGAACGTTCTCAATCGCCCGCAATTCCTAACCATTCGTCATAACTAGAAAATCCTGTGTCGAGTCCGCAACGCGATACCGGGCAAAAAACGGGAGGGATTCATCCTTTATTTCTTATCGTCTTTTGCCACTCGGTCGCACCTACTTCAACTTGGCGGTGCTTGCCCTTGGCTTCCGTCTACCGGAGCTTCAACCAACCATCCCTATCGGGGCCGAAAAAGCACAATCAATTTCTTTAATGAAATCAATTGTTAATATGTTATATTTTTTCGGATGAAAAATAGTCATTCCGCCAAAATCCTCCAAACCTGGTAAGGTTGCCCCTGTGGACCATCGTGCAACAATACCCGTCCTAACCGGGAAACGCGACTTCCTCGCCCAAAGCTACCAAGCCACTTTAGCTTACATAAGCAAAGCTTCCATCAATTCATTTCAACCCGGCATCAGCCAAAGCTTTTTCCAACTCCACGGCTAGCGTTTTGCAATTGGGCTCCTTGAACATCGTAATGTGGTCGCCAGGAATTTTGTGGACCTTTACACCTTTTGCCGCATACCGCTTCCAACCCAAGAACTCGGAATCTTCAATAAAATAGTTCCTTTCCATGGCATTGAAAACAGTGATGGTGCCATGATGCCGCTTCAACCGATATTTGAACAACGCCCGGTGGTGCACGGCATTTATTTTATCCATCAAGCGGTAATAATCGTCGGTTCCCGATACATACTGCTGCCTCAGTGGCAAGTACCCGCCCAACCGCTGTTTCAAGGTTTGCCTTTGGAAATAGATGGTCTTACTCGGCGATGCGATAAAAGACTTGGCAATCCATAGGAACTTTGGGATTTGCCTTTTGATTTTCCGACGGATTTTCTCGGGTAATCCGAGATTGCGTTCGGCATTGAATGCATCGGTATCGAATAAGCCGGTAAAAACCACTTGTTTCCCCATGTCGTGCAACTGGTGGGCCATTTCGAGGGCTACGTAGCCCCCAAAGGAATGGCCTGCAACCGCATAAGGGCCATTCCCGTTATGCAGGAGTATGGCCTTGTTGTAATAGGCGGCAATGGCCTCTATCGTATCCAAGGGTTCGTGCCGGCCATCCAACCCCTTGGGCTGAAGGCCATATAGCGGTTGGTCTTCATGCACATGCTTTGCCAAACCGCTGAAGTTCAACACGTTCAAGTTGTCTCCAGGCACGAGGTATATAGGAATGCGACTACCCGTAGATTTAATGGCCACTACGGTAGATAGTGCCGAAGTGGCTTCGGCATTGTCGAGCAACTGAGCCAGCTTCGCGATGGTGCGATAGTCGAACACCGATACCAGGGGCAACTGCTTGCCTCTATCGCGCTCTATGCGGCTCATCATTTGGATGGCGATGAGGGAGCTGCCGCCCAAATCGTTGAAGAAATCGTCGTCTATGCCGATGTCCTTTATGGCGAACAACTGCTCCCAAAGCCCCTTGAGGTATATCTGGGTTTCGCCCGATGCGGATTTGAACTCTCCCGACCGGGTGCCGGCATAGCTTTCAGGCTTAGGTAGCGCCAATACGTCGATTTTGCCACTTACGGTAAAAGGAAACTCCGGCAGGACGAGGAAGATGTCGGGCACCATAAATTGGGGCAATTGCAGGCTGACTTCCCTTCGCAAATCGGTCTCGTTGATTTGTCCGGCTGTTGGTGCCAGAACAACGTAGGCCACTATTTTTTTCACTCCCGGCCGGTCTTCCCGCACAATAACTTTCACTTGGCTCACCCCGGCTACCTTGCCTATCACGATTTCGACTTCGCTTAGTTCAACCCGGTAACCGCCGTTTATCTTCACTTGGTTATCTCCCCTGCCTTGAAACTGGTAGGTACCATCTGCATTCAACGAGGCCCTGTCGCCCGTGCGGTATACTCTCAATGCACCCAACAGCGGATGCTGCCATTGGATGAACCGCTCCGCCGTTTGTGCTTCATTGTTCAAATAGTAGAGGGCCAAGCATTCGCCGGCTATGAGAACTTCGCCCGGCTCGCCGTCGTTTACCATTTTCAAATCGGCATCCACCAAGTAGATGGAAGCCCCTGCAACCAACCGGCCTATTGGCGGGACCGATGGCCAATTCAAGGCCCCACCCTTCAAGTGCATCTCAGTGACCCAAACGCTGGTTTCGGTTGGCCCATAAACATTTACAAGGGAAGCCTCTTCCAGTACGTGAAACAGGTTGGCAATGGCCGGCGTGATAATCAGGAGCTCTCCACCGGTGATGATCTTCCTGACCGATGTGGGGTAGAGATTGAAGCTCTTTGCCGTCTCAGCAAGATATTGCAACACCACGTAGGCCAGGAACAAACGGTTGATTTGGTTTTCGATAATGAATTGCAACAGGCTACTGATATTGTTTTTCTGCCTATCGTTTATCAGGACCAGCGTACCACCCGTAGTCAGGGGAACGAAGATTTCCAAAAATGCCCCATCGAAGCTCAGGTGACTGAACTGCAACGACTTGACCCCCGGACCTGAAAAATCGTGCTCCTTTTGCCAATTGATTTGGTTCACCAACCCTTGGTGACCCAAGCACACGCCTTTAGGGTTGCCCGTGGACCCTGATGTATAAAGCACACAAACAACTGGACTTTGAAAGGTTGGGACGATTTCGGGCAAGGCGTGGTCCACATCGGTAATGATGGGCACCAACCCGATGGACTCAAAAAACGCCTTTTCGCTCGTCAAACATAAAACAAACTTAACTCCCGAGTCGGTTACCAGTTGCTGCAAGCGCTTTTCGGGATACTTACTATCGAGCGGTAGGTAGGCCCTACCGGCTTTCAAGATGGCCAAAATTCCCAAAATCGTTTCGATAGACCTTGTTGCGCTAATGGCTATGAACTGCTCCTGCCCGGGCGTATGGTGTAAAATGGAGTTCGCCAAATTGGATACCCTATCCAATGCTTGCCCATAACTGACGGAGACATCTTCTTTTTCCAAAGCAATACGCTCCCCATGGGCACGTGCTGCATCCTCAAACAT
>CAIVHI010000277.1 GCA_903905685.1 uncultured Bacteroidota bacterium
AGAAATTTTGATTTTTGTCACTTGATTTTTTGGATTTTTGGTTAGCTTTGTGAATACCCGTAGGAATCCGACCTCTGGTCCGGCATTCTCCTAAGGTTCCGCTCAACAATTAAGCGTCACGCAAATATGGGTAATTCAGTTGTAGTTGTTTGTCATAATGAGAGATACAGGGTGCTATTGCGGCAGGTAATCGAGCAGTCGGAATTGGGCAATGACACCATCATTTTTACAACAACGGAAGACCTACCCGATTTTTCGCAACAAGATATTGTAGCCGTATTCGTAGGACTGGGGGAGCTCGATTTGGAGGCTGCCGTCGTGCTGAGCAGAATATCCGGAAAAACCACTGAGGCTCCTGTAATAGCTATTGCCGAAGGCGATTTCCGCACAAAAACGCGGGCATTGGAGGCGGGTTGCACCGAATTCCTCTTCGACCATGAATTAATGCCGGATAAAATAAACGAAGCCTTGGCCTTGGCCGCAGCAAGGCAAAAGGCCACACCGCTGATCCCGCGCCAAACTACCGAGTACAAACGCCATTTCGACGATGGTCCGGTACCTATGTGGGTGATAGACATGGAGACACTCCATTTTTTGGAAGTCAACAGGGCGTGTCTGGACAAATACGAATACACGCGGGAAGAATTGCTGTCGATGAGGCTTTCCGATATCCGACCTGAAGAAGACGTGCCCCTGTTGCTCACCGATTTCCGCAACAACCTTACCGCCTATTTGGATGCCGGCTATTGGAGACACCGCAAAAAAAACGGTGAAGTTTTTTGGGTGCACGTCTATTCCCACTCCACGGTCTTCAATGGTAGGAATGCACGGATAAGCTCGGTGGTGGACGTTGATGAAAAAGTAAAGACCGAAAACACCAACAAACTGCTCACTATTGAACTACAGAGCCAAAAACACAAGTTGGACAACATCCTGCTTTCCGTTAGGGATGCCATATGGTCGAGAAACGCCGATACGTTGGACCTGATATATGCCAATGAAGCGTTTTTCAATTTGTTCGGCGGGGCATCGAATCGAGTGGATGCCACCAATTCATCGTTTTTTGGGCAAATTCACCCCGACGACTTGAGAACTGTAATGGAGTCGATGGCTATTGCCCGCGAGGTGGGTTTCAGCGAAGTGGAATATCGTTATTTGATGACTGACGGCTCGGTGAAAATGCTTTCCGCCCGCATATCCTACAAAAAAGGCGGGCATGGGGCACCCGATACCGTGAACGGCATCACTACGGATGTGACCGAAGCGCGGGCGATGGAAAACCGCATCAGGCAGAGTGAACAGAACCTACTGGCCACCATCAACAATACGAAAGACCTGATTTGGTCGGTAAACACCAATTTGGAAATCATTTTCTGCAACAAACCTTACCAAGATTTCATCTACAGCCTCACCGGCATTATCCCGAAACCGGGCGACTACGTACTGGGCGAATGGGGCTCGGAAGCTTTTGTGGAAAGCCGTCGCCGCGACTATGAGCGCGCTTTAATGGGCGAGTCTTTCACAACGGTGGTGGAAGAAACCTATGACGGCGACCTGCTGTGCAAGGAGTTCAGCAACAACCCTATAAAAGATGATGACGGAACCATCAGGGGCGTGAACTGCATAGCCCGAGATGTATCGGAGCAGAAGCGGCAGTTCATGCGGATTCAGGAACAGAACGAACAATTGAAGGAAATAGCTTGG
>CAIVHI010000278.1 GCA_903905685.1 uncultured Bacteroidota bacterium
CAGAGAAATCGTATCCGTATAGAGTGTACTGATATTTACCAGTGCACGGCTGTAGATGATGGTATTGTTTTCATCGAAGATGAACCAACTGGTTTCCGACGTTGATGAACCGGTAGCAATGGGCTCATTGTTGGTTTGGAACAATATCTTGAAGCGGTTGGGCCATTTTGGACCCGAGATAAACCGAGACCTCATGGAGTCGTTGGTGCGGTCATTATCGGGCACTCCGTTTACATTTACGATTGCAGCAGTAAAATAAGTGGTGTCATGCAAGCCGCCCATGGAATCGAGCTGAGGCAATTGCGGAAGTTGGATGGTGGCAGACTGTTGTGCCGCCAACGGACCATGCCAAGTATACATCATGGGGCCGAAAGATGAAGTCAAGCCGTATTGAATCAATATAGAATCAATTGTAGCGGAGCCCGTGTTCTTTACCATAACGGTCGGGTTGCCGCAAATGGGGTTTTCGCGGAAATGGTTGGGGTCAGACGTCGGGGCAATGATTTGGTCCATAGAGGCATCCAACATTTTATTGTATGGGCCATAATAAACCAATTGTCCCTCGCAACCGTAACCGGCGCCGCCGTTGCTGATATAGGGATCGAAAGTGAGGCCGATATCGGAATACGAGCCACCGGTAACACCGGGCAGGAAGTGGTAATTGGGATTGATTTGTGCGCCTGGGCACCAGTTGGCCCTATTGTAGAGCCAAGTGCCCGATTGTGGAGAAAGTTCATTCAGACCGCAGTTGTCGCGCCATACCGTGTAGCTGTCCACTTTACCGCCATTGAGATAAACATAGTAATTGTGTGAGCAGAACTCGTTGCAATAATTGGCATCCGAGCCATGACCCGTCACCGTAAACTTCAATGCCCCGAATGCAGCGGCAGTTGGTGCGGTATCCATTGTGGGTACAAAATGCGTGTTGATGTTGTTGGAATCGTGGTGGGTGGTATCTCCATAAGCCCAATATCCTGCCCACAATTTCTTGACACCCAAAACGGTGCGGTCGGGCGTGCCCTCAATGAACGCGAAGCGAACGTTGGCAGTGAAACCACCCGAATAGCCCGAATAATTGATACGGATAGCGGCCGAATCATGCATGATGTTGGCATAATCGGTTACATCAAACACATAGGGTTGCTTCCATGTGAACGGGGTGCGCGGTGCACCGGCATTGGCATATGGTGTAATGAAGCGGGCGATTTCCATGGTGTCGCCGGCAGGAGTCATCAAGTAGTTGGTTACCGTGTAGTCCCAATCACCACAATAGGTTGTGCCCGCGGCACATACATACTTACCCAAGGTAAAAATCATGTACACCTTACGATAAGTGGTACCCGGCGACGGGAAATGGATTACGGTATCGTAATTGCCGTAGTAGCTCAGGTTGCAGATGTTGGCCTGCACCCAAGTGGTGTCGCCCGGCAACGCCTTGGACGCAAATCCAATAGACAATGCCATGAGCATCAAGAGGAAACATTTTTTCATAAAACGAATTTTGAGAAGGTAAAGTTAATTGAAAATTAAACACACGTTGGAACCAAGCCATAATTTTAATGGGAGCTCGGCGCACGTGCTCCATTGAATGGCGGGCTAACCACTCCCAACCCTGCATATGCATCGCCTATTACCTCCTCCTATGGCCTATTATAGCCCAAGTCGGCAACCAAGTTCTGGGGCAAGGTAGGCAGCATATGGCGGGGCAGCAGGAAGCTGGTGAGCTCTGCAAGTTCCTTAAACACATAGTGGCTGTCGGCGGCACCACGCAGGTACTCGGCACCCGTGCTGCCACCAGTGCCTACACGCTTGCCTATGGTGCGCTGCACAAGGTGAATGTGGCGGTGGCGCCACATAGACATGCCTTCGTCCACTTCCAGCAATGTATTCATCAACTCATAAGGCAACTGCAATAGCGGGTGATCGCGATACAGCATGATGAACAAGGCACTTCGCGAGGCCGCGGCACTGAGCGCGCGCCCTGCGGGATAGTCGGCGGGATTGATGAATATGGAGTCGAATACTTTGAGGTTACCCAACTCCATCTCCGAAAGGCCGGCACTGTAGGCTTGGCGGTAGTGGGCCCAAAAGTCGAGTCCACCGCCATCCTGCCAATAAGACGCACCGGTTGCATAAGGCATGCGCTCCAACCAAGCATTCACCAGCACCAGTAGCGACTTTCCTTCTTCGGCCTGCTTCACACGCTCCACATCTTGCGGGGTGAGTTGCGACAAGTAGTAGGCTTTGCCGTGGCGCTGCTCGTAATGCAATCCCAACATGGCCTCCACCATCTTGAACTGTATGCTTTGAAAGCCCGATGCCGGGCGCAACAAATCTCGGAAGTCCAAGAAATCGAGGGGGGTCATGGTTTCGAGGACGCCCATCTGCTTCACCAAAACATCTAGAATGGTGACCACCCTCTTGAGGCGATGAACCGAGTTGTAGATATCGGGAGTATTATCGGCGATGTTGGGCTGGAGAAACACCTCGCGCACAATGCCCAGTTCATGCAGTATCTGCTTGAACCACAGTTCATAGGTTTGGTGAATGATGATGAACAGCATTTCATCGTCGGCACGAATGCCTTCTTTACCGCTCTCGGGGGCTTGAGCTTCGAGGATTTTGTCGAGTTGGAGGTATTGGCTATAGTATACCGGAGGTCTCTGTTTGTGTTCCATGTCATGAGGACACCGCACTGCCAACTTCCAAACCCATTGACAATTAGCCCTGCAAAGGCTTGTAAAGGATGAAATCGGCGGCGATATTGCGGGCAAATATCGGGAAGATTCGGGGCAAACAAAAACCTATGGGCTACCTAAAATGAGATTACGTGCCAAATGTGCATCCGTGCACGATTTGCAAGGTATTTCGGTTCCTTTTTCGGAACATTGGTTACTTTTGTCTGCAAAACCAATCATTTTTATGAACGAGGCAACCGACCGGATCATTGACGACGTTTCAAAACAAATGAAAAAGGCCATCGGCCACCTTGAATCGGAGCTACAGAAAATACGCGCCGGCAAGGCTAGTCCGGCCATTGTGGATGGTATTATGGTGGACTATTACGGCAGCCCCACCCCGCTTGGCCAGGTGGCCAATGTGATGGCTACCGATGCCCGCACCCTGAGCATACAGCCTTGGGAGCGCAATATGATTGCGCCCATCGAGAAAGCCATCATAGCCTCCAACATAGGCCTCAACCCACAAAACGACGGCATTTCGATACGCCTGTTTA
>CAIVHI010000279.1 GCA_903905685.1 uncultured Bacteroidota bacterium
ACCTTTTTTAACCATAAGTTAAAAATCGGATGACGGCAAATCCTGCAACGCCGGCATGATTTCGATAGTCGATCTGCTACTTCAAAAATGTATATGCCCATGAACGGCAACCTGCGGCAAATCCAACACAAAATGCATATTTAAAATACAATTCAATAAAAATATGTGAACCATGCAACTTAACACCTTCAACGTGTAACGACGGGCAGCCCTGAAGATGCCACTTTTGCAACGTAACAATTCAGTTGCACAAAATCAATCGGACCATGAGTACAGAAACAGCTCCCGTTAAGAAAGAGCAAACAACCGCCACACCTACTGCAACAACCCACAAAGGTGTTGAGAACCACAAAGCAGCAGCAGCACACCACTCAGAAGCTGCAAAGCACCATACAGATGCAGCAAAGCATCATGAAGATGGCAACCATGAAAAAGCTGCCGTTAGCAGCGTAAAAGCTACAGGCCATCTTGTTGCCGCAACCGAGCATCATGATGTTTGTGCTAAACAACACACTGCTACCATCAAGTAATTGATGCCGGAAAAACTAAAGGATGGAAGTACTTCTTGAATTGCAAGTACGTCCATCCTTTAGGACTACCGGTCTGTGCCCTTGAATAACGCGGGATAAAAAACCGCCGGAGCAAGCCCTGGGTTCGCAACCGAATCGTACCGCAATACCCCATTAGACATTTACACCTGCACAACAACACCAAGCATATGAAAGTCCTAAAGTGTATAGGCATTTGGATGGACCACTCCAATGCCAACCTTATTGAGTTTACCACAGACCCCATTGAGACAAAAACGCTCCACACCGAGTTTACCCACACGGAAAAAGAGCAGACCTTGAAAAAGAGCGAAGTACTCATGCACCATAAAGAGCAGCATGAACAAGCCGAATATTACAAGGAGTTGGCCGCAGTCATCAAAAACTACGATGAAGTGCTGCTATTTGGCCCCACCGATGCCAAAGTGGAGTTGCACAACCTATTGAGTGCCGACCATAAATTCAACAATGTAAAAGTTGAAGTGGCGCAGGCCGACAAGATGACGGAGAACCAGCAACATGCCTTCGTAAAAAAACATTTTTCGCGCCATTGAATGCCCATCGTTCGGCAAAAACCTCCGAGCTTCATCTTTAAGCCATCAACGACCGAACACATTTTATATAATTTAAATACATTAAAACCCATGAAAAAAAACACACTTTCCATACTTATATTGGCCATTTTGGCCATGACCTTCAGTTCCTGCTTTTGGCACCACCATGACGGCGGCGGCCATCACCACCATGAACACCACTACCACATGGACAACGACCATCGCGGATAGCCGCAACCCGATTTACAGGAGCACCATTATCCCCGTTTTTTGAATTTTTCGGGGGTAAGGGTGCATCCTTTTTTTGTGGTAACAGGGCATAACGTGGGGTTCCGTCAATTATGCAACATTGCTTTTGAGTCTTGTAATGGCTACCAAACGGATGCGGATGACCTTTGTGCTACAAATGCGGGGAAATTCCTTCCCGCCAAACTATTTGAAAATGAAGGCATTGGTTTATCACGGCGCGGGCAAAAAGGCATGGGAAGAAAAACCCAAACCGGTTATTGCAGAACCCACCGACGCAATTGTCAAGATTCTGAAAACCACAATATGCGGAACGGATCTGCACATCCTGAAAGGCGACGTTCCGGCGGTGACCGAAGGCCGTATCATTGGCCATGAGGGTGTGGGCATTATTGAAGAAACCGGCAGTGCCGTGGCCACCTTCAAGAAAGGCGACCACGTACTCATCTCCTGCATCACCTCCTGCGGCAAGTGTGCCAACTGCAAGAAAGCCATGTACTCGCATTGCGAGAACGGCGGCTGGATATTGGGCAACCTTATAGATGGCACACAGGCCGAATATGTACGGATACCGCACGCCGACAACAGCCTTTACCCTATACCCGCAGGCTCCGATGAAGAAGCATTGGTGATGCTTAGCGACATCCTCCCCACCGGATTTGAGTGCGGTGTACTGAATGGGAAAGTGTCGCCGGGCGACACCGTTGCCATAGTTGGCGCAGGCCCCATTGGCATGGCGGTATTGCTGACTGCACAATTTTACACCCCATCCGAAATCATAGTCATAGACCAAGACCCCAACCGTCTCGCCATTGCCAAAACCTTTGGAGCAACCCAAACCATTAACAGCGCCCGCGAAAATGCCGTGGAAAGGGTCATGGCCCTGACGAACGGCAAAGGGGTTGATACTGCAATCGAGGCTGTCGGCTTGCCGGCAACTTTCGAGATATGCGAAGCGATTGTAGCCGATGGTGGGCGTATAGCGAACATAGGCGTTCATGGCAAGAGCGTGCCACTGCACATGGAAACCCTTTGGTCGAAAAACATAACCATTACCACCCGCCTGGTAGACACGGTGTCTACACCTATGCTGTTCAAAATCGTCCAGTCGAAAAAGATAGATGCCAAGAAGCTAGTTACCCACCACTACAAACTGGACAACATTTTGGAAGCTTACGACACTTTTGAACACGCAGGGAAGGAAAAAGCCCTGAAAGTAATGCTCACTGCATAATCGGAACAAGCGCGAATCTTGCAAGTATGGGCATTTTTTACGTAACTATTTTGAATGACAACCTTTGAAACTTTGTACGGTGGAAATTACTTCACACAAAAAAATCGACGTGAAAAATCTAACTGAAATGAAGGGAAATTGGAATGAAATCAAAGGAAAACTCAAGCAAAAATTTGCGCTGCTCACAGATAACGACTTGCTTCTTGTAGAGGGTAAACATGAAGAACTCTATGGCCGCCTCCAGTCGAAACTGGGTAAAACAAAGGCAGAAATCCTCGCCATCATTTCCGAACTGTAAAATCCTCCAGACGGCTTCAGGAATAAATAATCAACACGAAAAAAGCAATAAAAATGAAAAAATCTATTTTAACATTGGCAGTCAGTGTGTTTGTAACAAGCGCATTGCTGGCCGGATGCAGCAGTCCTGCCGAAAAAGTAGTGGATGCGCAGAGTGACGTGGCCCAAGCCAACCAAAACCTCGACAAAGCCAATGATGCCTATTTGGCCGATATGGACAAGTACCGGAAAGAAACCACCGACCGCATCAACGCCAATAAGAAGAGCATCGCCGACTTCAGGGCACGCGTAGCGGAAGACAAGGCTGCAACACGCGCCGAGTACTACAAAAAGTTGGACGACCTGGAGCAGAAGAACACCGACATGCAAAAATCGCTCGACGACTACAAAGCTGACGGTAAAGACAAATGGGAAGCCTTCAAGAAAGACTTCAGCAACGGCTTGGATGGCGTCGGCAACTCCTTCAAAGACCTAACGGGCAAGAAGAAATAATCATTGTTAACAACAAAAATATTGACACCAAATGAAAAAAGAAACCAAATGGTCAATCGACCAATCGCATACCGAGATTGCCTTCAGGGTGAGGCACATGATGATATCTCATGTAAACGGCACGTTCAAAAAATTTGATGCCAGCATTTACACCACCGAAAAGGATTTCACCACAGCGGAAATAGACATTTGGATTGACCCAAGTTCCATCTCAACTGGAGACGAAAAGCGCGATGAACACTTGAAAGGTCCGGAGTTTCTGGACGTGGCCAACCACAAACAGATCACGTTTACGTCAGACACTATCGGCAAGCCCGACGCCAAAGGAAACCATGAATTGTGGGGAGAATTGACCATAAAGGGCATTTCGCGCAACATCAAATTGGATGTAAGGTTTGGCGGCTTGGCGAAAGACCATATGGGCAATGAAAAAGCCGGATTTACAGTAACGGGAAAATTGAACCGCACCGACTGGGGCTTGACATGGAATGCCGCAATTGAAGCCGGAAGCGTGATGATTGGGGAGGAAGTGACCATCAACTGCGATGTCGAATTGACCAATTCCGGCGACAAGGAAGCTGTGATGGTATTGGAAGGCAACTTCAACAAAGACAGTATTGGCAGGTAAAATTCCGTGTACCGTTAAAAACAAACAACCATGAGAACCAGTTTAGGCACAATCTCGCTCAATCGCGATGTCTTCATACCTGGCGAGCAGCCCTCTCCCGGCAACCCGACTCCAGGGGACGACGAAAGGCAGGGCGACAACCCCGGCGAACCCCATTTTACGCCCGACCCCGATGTAACTGCCCAAAAAGAGCAGGTAGACAATGAAGGCAACGAAATTTTCCCCACTCAACCAGAATGTAAATAATGTACGGCATAGACAGGTTTTTATACGCAATTGCAGTCTTCTTCGTGATTTGTTGGGCTATCGGATTCATTGGCTATGGTGCAGGGGGGCTCATCCACTTCCTGTTGGTTTTGGCAGTCATCGCCGTTATCCTGAGAATCATTCAAGGAAAAAGAATATTATAACAAAGTAAAAAAATTAAAAACAAATAAAATTAAAGTTATGGATTGTATGGAAAGTTCAGCAAAAGTGGTTGGCGGCATGGTTGTCGGCGCACTCATCGGTGGAGCACTTGGAATTCTGTTTGCGCCTTACAAGGGCACGGAAACCCGACGTAAATTGAGGATGAAATCGGACGAAGTGTCTGATGACATTCTAGACAAACTTGATACGATTTTGGATGACTTCAAAAAGGATATGCATAGCATCGTATCG
Organism: uncultured Bacteroidota bacterium; assembly: GCA_903905685.1. Taxonomy (GTDB): domain Bacteria; phylum Bacteroidota; class Bacteroidia; order Chitinophagales; family Chitinophagaceae; genus CAIYTT01. Next base: position 4,660 of record CAIVHI010000279.1, read on the forward strand.
AAAGTCAGGCCCGACAAATCGGGATCGCTATCCGATAAGTTCTAAGGCTCGATAGGTTGAACGGCGGGCTGCAAACCCGCCCACCCTACCGCCTCCCATTTTATTAAACCGGGGCTGATGCCCCACAAAAAAAACACCATGAAAAAATACATTTTTTCAGCAATGATGCTGTTAACGCTTACAACCGCATCATTCGCACAGGGCGTAGTTTCGACTCCCCAAACCGAGCCGTCCAAGCAGGATGACAAAAACCAAAAGAAAGACGACCAACGTCAGCGCAAGAACGACAGAAAGGACGCCGCCCTTACGGAATCCAAAATAAAGAGGGACAAAAAACAGCAAAAAGAGGACAAGAAAGAACGCAAAATGCACAACAAGCAGCGCAAGGCCAATGCCGAACAGCGCTCCATAGACAAGCAGACCGCGCCAAAGCAATAGGCTTGTCAGGTATCGGGGCGGCATTGCCGGGAAAATTGCAGGCGAAACCTGCGATCTGTTTTGTCGCCCCCCCAAGTCCTTCTTCCCGGTGTCGCCGGTTGCGAAACCAGTTTGACACAAGTGACCCTCACCCTTGCATTCCTACGCTTTGGAGTGGCAGAGCCCCTTCAAAGCACAAAAAAGACACCATGAAATTTTACGCCCTGATCTTGGGAACGACGATTGTATCGGCGCTGCCCAATTTCGCTTTTGCAAAAGAAAACACCAACCATGTTCAAATACACTGTGTATATATTGTCTCTGATGCTTCAGTTACCCGAACAGGGAATCATGGAGTCGGGCACAAGCTACATTGCCTACCTCTGGGGCACATTGGGTTTTGCAAAGAAAAGGGGCTGAACGGCTTCATGGTGGACAGTAGGCTTGGGCCAGAGGAATGTATTTTACGGCAGCAACCGAAATCCGACACCACGCGATCGCCCTCACCTTATCCTAAACCCAAGCCCGCACCGAGGCACAAGCCTTTCCCGCACCAACCTAGACCCGATCCCGGTCATCTGCCGGCTCCCGACCCTATGCCTACGCCCAAGCCCGTTCCTCCACCGGCGCCCCAGCCCGTACCGGAACCGCTAAAATATTGAAAGAATCGCTACCCTACTTTCCGCCTCCCATTTGTTGACTCAAATGGGAGGCGTTTTTTTATTACGTAGACTATTTTCCGAATCCGTGAATCCTGCAATTTATACTGCTCTATCTGTAATGGGCGGGCTTTTAGGCGTCGGTACCTTCGTTCCATGCGGGAATTCTTCTGCGTTTCAATGCAATTCATTTTGAGAAAACTATTCAATGCGGTGGCAGTATTCATGCTGATAGCCGCACCAACAACCAACTATGGGCAGACACCCATATTGGGGACGGTAGCCAACTACGTCCTCTTTACGACCAACGGGGCGATGACCAACTCCGGTGTTGGCCATCTCACCCACCTCACCGGCAATGTAGGCTCCAACCTGCCTGGCGCCATTTCTGGCTTTGGCAATGTGGACGGCCAAATGCATGATTTCGATATTTCCACAGGACAGGCCGTCACCGACTTGGGAATTCTGTACACCCAATTGGATACGGCTATACCTGCCTTTGTACTGCCTGGCACCATGGGCGGCGGCGATACCCTGTTACCGGGCGTATATAATGCACCTGCGGCAATTGCCCTTAGCGGCAACTTGGTTTTGAACGGCAATGGCAATGCCAACGCCCTGTTCATCTTCCAAATTGCCGGGCCCTTGTCCATTGCATCACTCAGCAGGGTTATTTTGACCAATGGAGCCTTGGCCTGCAACGTGTTTTGGAAAGTGGAAGGCTTGGTAAGTATGGCGTCGGCGGCTTCCATACGTGGCACAGTGGTTGCCCACAATGCAGCCATCAGCCTCAATGCGCTCGATACTGTTGAGGGACGGATGTTGTCTATTAATGGTGCCGTAAGCGTAACGCAACTCATGGCCTATACGCCCATCGGCTGCGGCAGTACGTTGCTCACTGGCCCGGCAGCTCCTGCGTGGGTCTCTGTAGGTAGATTTGGGGTATTTTCAAGTATCGGGGCCGTTACGGCTACCCCTATTACCTATGTTAATGGCGATGTGGGCTCCAACTCTACCATTACCACCGGATTCGACCCGTTGGACGTAACCGGCATTATACATACCCCACCCGATGCCGCCACGGCTTCAGCAGCCAGCGATTTGACCATCATTTACAACTACTTGAACTTGATGCCCTATGACATCAATTTGGTAGACCCTGCCAATTTCGGGTTCGGGCTTGTGCTTACGCCCCATACTTACCTGCTCGGTGCAGCCACCACACTTACCGATACCGTTTACCTGAATGCCGAAGGCGATGCATCTGCCGTTTTTGTGATACAGGTGACCGGACAGTTCCTCACGGGCACATTGTCCAATATCAAGTTGATCAACGGTACCCAGTCCAAAAACGTATACTGGCTCATCAACGGTGCAGTCCACATTTTCGATAACTCGATGTTCAACGGCCAAATAGTTGCGGCAGGTGCCATTACATTGAATACGGGAGATACGTTGAATGGCAGGGCATTGACAATAAATGGCGCAATAGCCATAAACGGCAGCTATGTGAACAATATTCCGGCCCCCTGCACAGGGCAGCCAATTTCTGGAACCTTGCAGGTTTGTGTCGGCGCTACGTCTACATTAGGCAGCACTGATACGGGAGGCAAGTGGACTTCAAGCAATTTATTGGTTGCGACGATTGATTCTGCAACGGGTATTTCGACCGGCGTGGCAACGGGAATCGATACCGTTACCTACATTTCGTTGTCGGGATGTACCAGTATTGCCCCACTTACGGTAAATGCAGCCGCCGCGCCAATAACGGGACCCTCAACCGTTTGTACCATGCGGACCGTTACACTTGGCGACACATCGACTGGAGGCAGTTGGAGCAGCAGCGACACCCTTAAAGCATCGGTAACCTTATTGGGTGACGTTAAGGGCAAGTCTGCCGGCTTAGTCACTATAGCCTACTTGTTGCCAACGGGTTGTTCGGCCACTCATGCAATGACCGTCAACACTTCAGCCAACGCGGGCTCCATTACAGGTCTTACCCAAGTATGTATGGGCAGCACATTGAGTTTGAACGACACCACCTCCGGCGGCAATTGGACCATGACCAATGCGAATGCAACCATCGCGGCAGGAACAGTAACCCCGGCAGCACCCGGCAACGATACCGTGCGCTACATCGTGACTACCGCTTGCGGCAACGATACCGCCACGCTGGGCATCACCATAAACCCAATCCCGGTATCCGTCCCCATCATCGGATTGACTCAGGTGTGCTTGGGTTCCACTTTGAGCCTGACCAATGCGGCCTCCGGCGGCAATTGGACCATGACCAAT
>CAIVHI010000280.1 GCA_903905685.1 uncultured Bacteroidota bacterium
ACCGTTTAAATGTTTGGAAGGGGATTTGTCCTAAATTTGCCTTTATTTTTAAATATGTCGGAGCTTTTTTTATATAATTCGTACTCGCGTAAGAAAGAGAAGTTTGAAAGTATGACCCCCGGCTACGTTGGCCTCTATGTGTGCGGCCCAACGGTTTCTGGCGAATCGCACTTGGGTCATGCCCGTCCCTACATCACTTTCGATGTCGTCTTGCGCTACCTGCGCCACCTCGGCAACAGGGTGAGGTACGTGCGCAACATTACCGATGCCGGCCACTTTGAGGAAGAAGGCCGCGAAGCCATAGACAAAGTGGGCGAGAAAGCCAAACTGGAACGCATGGAGCCCATGGAGTTGGTGTTGAAATACACCACCATGTTCCACGACGGCATGCGCCTTTTCAATTGTGAAAACCCTTCGGTGGAGCCCACCGCCACCGGCCACATCGTGGAGCAAATCTCCATGATAGAGACCATCCTCGACAAAGGCTATGCCTATGTCGTGAATGGCTCGGTGTATTTCGATGTCGTGAAATATGCCGCCAACTATCCGTATGGCACACTCTCCGGTCGGGTATTGGAAGACCAATTGGAAACCACCCGCGAACTCGACGGCCAGGAGGAAAAGAAGGACAAGGCCGACTTCGCCTTGTGGAAGAACGCCCCTCCGGATCACATCATGAGGTGGAAAAGTCCTTGGGGTGAAGGGTTCCCGGGTTGGCACATCGAGTGCTCTGCGATGAGCAGCAAGTATCTTGGTGAAACCTTCGACATTCACGGCGGCGGTATGGATTTGCAGTTCCCCCATCACGAAAGCGAGATAGCCCAATCAACCATTGCCCACGGCCATGCCCCGGTGAGGTATTGGATGCACAACAATATGATTACCATCAACGGTAAGAAGATGGGCAAGAGCTACAACAACGTCATCAAGCTGTCTGAGCTGTTCTCCGGCAACCACCCGTTGCTGGAGCAGGCCTACCATCCTATGGTGGTGCGCTTCTACGTGTTGCAGACCCATTACCGCAGCACGCTCGATTTCTCCAACGAGGCACTTCAAGCCGCCGAAAAAGGGTTCCGTCGCCTGTGGGAAGCCGCAGAACTGCTGAAAAAGACGGTTCACGCGGGTGGGTCAGGCACTGATGCAGCCCTAAACGAACGGGTGACGACCCTGTGCAACGAATGTGCCGACTTCATGAACGACGACTTCAACACCGCCAAGGTAATGGCCAACCTGTTCGAACTGGCACCCACCATCTATGCCATCAAGGGCGGGCAAGTGGCGGCTGATGCATTGTCGGCCGAGACCTTTGCGCTGTTGCAAACTACATTCCGCGGATATTTGGAAGACATTTTGGGGATGCGCGCTATGCAGACCGGAGATACCGGCAAGCTGGATGAGGCTATGGCCATCCTCATAGAACTGCGCAAAGAAGCCAAGAAACGCCGCGACTTCGAAACCGGAGACGCCATTCGCAACCGCCTCGCGGCTGCGGGCATCATGCTGAAAGACGAAAAAGACGGCAGTACCTCCTACACCATTGCCTAACCATACCGGTGCCCCGGTGCCAACGGCTCCGGGGCATTTTTACCTGTCCCAACAATTATGAAGAAAATCTCGGGGTTGCTCGCCTACTTGGCCGACTATAAAGGCAAAATCGCAGTTTATTGCGTTTCGAGCCTGCTGAGCATCCTGTTTGGGGTGCTCACCATCACCATGATAGGCCCCGTGTTGCAGGTGTTGTTCCAAACGGGCGGCACGGTAGTGGGTAGTAGCGCCTCACCTGCCGTTACCAACGGTATAGGGTCGGTATCGGCCTACATTAAGAAGATAATTGCTGAGGGTGGACAAGTCACAGCCTTGGCCTATGTGTGCGTAACAGTGGTCGTGTTTACGGTGCTGAAGAACCTGTTCCTCTACATATCCGTCTACACCCTCAACCCGTTGCGCAACGCCGTGTTGCGCCGCCTGCGTGACGACCTGTTTACCAAAACCCTGTCGCTACCCATCGGATTCTTCACCGAGGAGACTAAGGGCGACCTCATTTCCCGCATGACCAACGACATCAATGAAGTGGAACTGTCCATTATGAGTGTGTTGGAGATTTTTGTGCGGGAGCCACTCTCCATCATATTCTACTTGGGCATGATGGTATACATGAACTACCAGTTGACCCTCATCCTATTCATAGCCCTCCCGGTAGCCGGCCTCATCATAGGCCGCATCAGCAAGTCACTCAAAAAGTCGTCGAACATTGCCATGGAGCAATTGGGAGGTATGCTGGGGGTGATAGATGAAACCTTGGTGGGTATGCGGGTGGTGAAAGCGTTCAATGCCGAGAAGCAGCGGCACCTCAAGTTCATGCAGCTCAACAACACGCTGTTCCGCACCCGCAACCGCATAGCCGCCCGAAAGGAGCTCGCGTCGCCAATGTCCGAGACTTTGGGCATCATCACGGTTGCCGTCATCTTGTGGATTGGCGGCCGCATGGTTTTTTCCGGTACGGGCTTCGATGGCGCGTGGTTTATCACCTACATCGGCCTGTTCACCCAAATTATCAACCCCTTCAAAAACCTGTCGGCCGCTTTCTACAATGTGCAGAAGGGCACTGCAGCGTTGGACCGCATCCAGCAACTGCTGGGTGCCGAAAATACGGTGGTGGAAAAGCCCGACGCCAAATCGATAAAAACCTTTGAGGATTGCGTGGAATTCCGCAACGTGGGGTTTGCCTACGGCGACAAGCAGGTATTGCAGCACATAGACTTGAAGATACCCAAGGGCAAGACCGTGGCCTTGGTAGGCGCGTCGGGGGCGGGCAAGAGCACTATGGCCGACCTCATCCCTAGGTTTCACGATGTATCGTCGGGCGAGATTTTGATTGATGGGGTGAACGTGAAGGACGTACGCATTGACGACCTACGCCGATTGATGGGTGTAGTGAGTCAGGACCCGATACTTTTCAATGAAACCATAGCCGCCAATATTGCGCTGGGCACTGGTGGTGCCACCAGAGAGCGTGTGGAGGAAGCCGCCCATATTGCCCATGCCGACGACTTCATCCGGCGCAAACCGGAAGGTTACGAAACCATTGTGGGCGATCGCGGGGTGCGCCTCAGCGGCGGCGAGCGTCAGCGTGTAACCATTGCAAGGGCCGTATTGAAGAATCCCCCTATATTGATACTGGACGAAGCCACCTCGTCCCTCGATACCGAGAGCGAGCGCATCGTGCAAGATGCCATCAACCGCCTCATGAAGAACCGCACCTGCGTAGTGATAGCCCACCGGCTATCTACCGTACAGCACGCCGACGAAATCGTAGTGCTCGAAAAAGGCCGCATCATGGACCGCGGCACCCATGCCGAACTGATAGCCAAAGAAGGGATTTACAAGAAGCTGGTAGAGATGCAGCAGGTGAAGTGAGGGGTGCCAGGCCAATTTTCCGGTGGAAAATCCGCTTTTTTACAGTAGGTTTGTCTTGGTAACCGTTGATTATGAATAAAGGTATTGTTGCAAGCGTTTGCTTGGCAGGGGTTTTGTGTTTCCCGCAGGGGGTAATGGCCGGTAAGAAGGCCGACAAAAAAGCGGCTGCCCGCATCAAGGCGGACATTACCTACTTGGCATCTGACGAATTGGAAGGCCGCCGCACGAGCATGGCGGGAGAGCAGAAAGCGTCGGAGTTCATCGAAAAACGTTATCAACAGCTGGGCATTCCCGCCTATGGCGGACACTACCGCTACCCATTCAAATTCGTTTACGGCAAGGACATTGCGCCGGCTACCAAGGTACTGTTGAACAATGGCGCACTCAAGATGCGCGAAGACGCCTTCCCGCTGCCCTTCAGCGGCAACAAAGCTATGAAGGCCGACGTCATCAAGGATGTGATGGAGCAGGGCAGTATCTGGTTGTTGCCCCTCTATGCCGACTCCGACCAAGTGGCCAACCCGCACTTCGAGGCCGAAAAGTACATGTTTGAGCAAGCTAAGGATGCCATCTCTAAGGGTGCAGGCGGCGTGGTGTTCTACGATGGCTACGGCAGCAAGAACGAACCCGAATTTTCCAAAATGTCGGATTATGAAACGTTGGGAGTGCCGGTGGTGTTCATCAAGAATCCGGTCTTCAAAAAATATTTTCAAGGAACCGCGAAGTCGGTAGCTATAGATTTGAACGTCGACATCGCCAAGACAGAACGTACCGGTACCGACATTGCGGCCTTTATCGACAATAAAGCTCCCTATACCGTCATCCTCGGCGCCCACTACGACCACCTTGGCTATGGAGAGGACGGCAACAGCCTACATGCCAATGCGGTGAAGGAGCACAAAATTCACCATGGCGCCGACGACAATGCCAGTGGCACTGCCGCCCTGCTGGAGGAGGCGCGCCGCATCAATGAGAACCGCAGTCATTACAAAAACTACAACTACCTGTTTGTCAATTTCTCGGGTGAAGAACTTGGGCTGTTTGGCTCCAAGGCGTTTGTGAAGGACCAGAATATAGATAGCAATAAGACCGCCTACATGCTCAATATGGACATGGTGGGCAGACTGAACGATAGCACGCATTCACTCACGCTGGGCGGCGTAGGCACTTCGCCCACATGGGCCGAAGTGGTGAAAATGGCCGGCGACAACTTCAAACTGGTGCTCGACAGCGCCGGTGTAGGTCCGTCGGACCATGCCAGCTTTTACAATGCGGGCGTGCCGGTGCTGTTCTTCTTTACCGGGACGCACAAAGACTACCACAAGCCCAGCGATGTGGTGGAATCCATCAATTTTGAAGGGGAAGTGATGGTGCTGAATTATGTGGACGAGGTGGTTGCGAAGATGGACGCCGAAAACGCCAAGCCAAAGTATCTTGTTACCAAGAATACCACAGTGGGCAAAACCCGCTTCAAAGTGACCCTCGGCATTATGCCCGACTACTCCTACCAGGAAGGCGGACTCCGCGTTGACGGCGTGACCGACAACCGCCCTGCAGCGCGGGCGGGCATCACTACAGGCGACATCATCATTCAACTGGGCGACATCAAAATTCAGGGAATACACACCTACATGGATGCCCTCGGCAGCTTCTCTCCCGGCGACAAAACGACCGTGAAAATCATGCGGAGTGGCAAGGAAATGAGCCTCCCTCTTGAGTTCTTGGCCAAGTAGCCAAGTTCGTCAGGCTTCATAGCACACCATGGAGTAGTCTACCGGTGTGGGCATGGGCGGGTTGAGTTTTTTGACGCACACCCGTATTTTCTCGGCCACCGGGAACAGTGCCCGCAAGTCGGCATGAAGGCGCTGTACACAAGTCTCAATGAGCAGTTCGTGCCCCGAAAACACCTTCTCGGCGGCCTCGCGAATCAGCGTATAGTCGGCAAACGGCCAAGGTTGAGCATCGGGTAGCCACACATCTGTATCTATAATGAAGTGGTTGCCGGTGATTTGTTCTTCGGGATAGAGCCCCACATAAGCGTGCAGGCGAATGCCATGGAGGGAAACGGTAAGCATATGGAGATGCAAGATAGGTGAAAAGGGCTTCGTTGGTGCGGGGAGGGCTGAGTGAGAGAGTCGGGTGAAGCTTTACTTTGACCGCTCAGGTTCTCTATTACCCTTCTCTAAAAAAGAAAAACCCGGCTCCATCACCGGCATCTAATATTTGGGAGAGGAAGTACCGGGACTGCTTAATGCAACGATAGAGGAAAATGGACGCATATTCACACAGGAAGGTTTTTTCGTCAGACAGGATGCAAAAATATTTTGACATCCATCATCCCGATGAAGCAAAGGCGTTGTTGCACTACCAAGTCAATATCAGATTGTCGGAAGCATCATATCCATTGCTGTCGATATTCGAAGCGGCTTTGCGAAATAGGCAACATTCAAGTACCAAATGCAACTTCGGTTAACGATAGGTTGCAAAGGTATTGGTTGGGAGAAATGAATCCCAATCTTTTTCGTTACCGGTTGTTGAGTTTGTCCTGAACCATCCTTACCTCTTCATCGGTGATTTTAAAGAAGTCGGCCTTTTTGGGGACATACTGCCGTACCAGCCGGTTGAAATATTCGTTGGAGCCCCGTTTCCAGCTGTGTGGGGATTGGCAAAGTAGTATGCGATTCCCAATTCTTCGGCCACCGATTCTTGTATCACCGTAGTTGTATTTGGAAGTCGAATCTGCTCCATCTCACCAATTGGAAAAAGCAAATCACTTCCATACATCCGCTGCATCCCGCCTTCACCGACAAAAAACAAATCTTTGCCGATTTTATGCGGTAATGTGCCGATAGCATGGCGAAAGCATGGGGTGTGTGGTTAATTTTGCACCACTAATCAATCATGATGCACAATATTTATAAAGGGCTTGCCGGCATGGCCATGCTGGTGCTGGTAAGCTTCCAAACTTGGGCCGACCACAAGGTGAGCGGACGGGTGGTGGACGAAAAGGGGCGGCCTGTGCGCGGTGCCAGTGTGGCTCTCGAAAACACCATAGACGGTGGCACCACCGACAGTGCAGGCCATTTCGAATTCACGACTTCCGAAAAAGGGAGCCAAACCATTGTGGCCCTTGAGGTGAGTATGGAAACCGCCGGTCAACCGCTGGACGTGAATGGCGATGTAGCCGATATCGTCATAAAGATGCACAAGGCGGCACATGAGTTGGCTGCGGTTGTGATAACCGCCGGCTCGTTCGATGCCTCCAACGACAAGTCGAAGACCGTTTTGAAGCCCCTCGACATCGTGACTACCGCAGGTGCAAATGCCGATGTGGTGAAGGCCATTGAGACCCTCCCCGGCACCCAGCAGACGGGTACCGAAAATGGTTTGTTCGTGCGCGGCGGCGATGCCGGCGAAGCGGGCATTTTGGTGGATGGAATGGTGGTGCAGAACGCCTTCTTCAGCGGTCCTCCCGGTGTGGCCACACGCAGCCGGTTTGGAGCGTTCAATTATCAGGGGGTATCGTTCAGCAGTGGGGGCTATAGTGCAAGATTTGGTCAGGCGCTCTCCGGTATCTTGGAGCTCAATACCACCGATATGCCCGACAGGAGCACGGTGAATCTCGGGCTGAATCTAGCAGGGATATATGCATCGGGCACCAAGAAGTGGGATCGCGTAGCCATTGATTTTGGCGGCAGCTACAACAACCTGACCCCTTTTTATGGGCTTGCCAATACCAATTTCAATTTCTATAAAGTGCCCGTTGGCGGCGGTGGAAATTTCAGGCTGGTATACCAACCCAAGAAGGGCGGCATCTTGAAAGTGGGGCTCAACCAGTCTTATACCACCAGTGGCATCACCATCCCGAATCCCTATTATGGAGATACGGCGGGGGCATCGGCCTACAATCCGCTGGGTAAGTTGGGGCAGGACATCAACTTCGTGACCCGCGACCAATACTATTACAGCAATCTGTCTTTCAAAAAGCTTTATAAGGACAAGTACAGCCTGTTCATTGCCAGCTCGTTCAGCTATGACCAAACCGACAATTCTTTCGGCACGGTGCCCATTACCGAGAAAGATCAACGTGAGCAGTTCAGGGTGGAGGGCAAAGACTACTTCACCTCCCGTATGAATCTCTTGGCCGGTGTGGAACTCCAGAGCTACGGCATCAGTAAGTCGTTCGACACGGCTGGGCAGCAGTTTACGGAGACGCAATTGGCTGCCTATACCGAGTTGGAGTGGACGCCGGTGAACCGGATTGCGTTCAGGCCGGGCTTGCGGTTTGAGCATAGTGTGCTCATGAATACCGATGACATAGCACCCCGCCTGTCTATGGCCGTAAAGACCAGCGAAAACAGTCAGGTAAGTTTGGCAGGCGGCGTTTTCTATCAAGACCCCGACAATATGTACCTGCTTGCAGGCAAGCACCCAGGCATGCAGGAGGCCGTTCACTATATTGCCAACTGGCAATATACGAAGTCTGACAGGACATTGAGGCTGGAGGGGTATTACAAAAGCTACTACGATTTGGTGCGTGAGTTGTATTCAACCACCTTTTTCGACCCCAACCGGTATCGCGTTATTACCGACAGCGTGCGTGTTGACAACAGCGGTCATGGGTATGCGCAGGGTTTGGAGCTCTTTTATCGCGATCGGAAGAGCGTAAAGAATATGGATTTTTGGGTTTCCTACAGCTATATAGATACTCGCAGACTGTATCAAAACTATCCATTTGAGGCCACGCCGACCTTTATTGCGAACCACAACCTGAATGTAGTGGCCAAGTACTTCATCGATAAGATCCAAACCAACATCAGCGCCACCTATACCTATGCGTCGGGCTACCCCTATTACAACCCTGAGCGGCCGCTCAATTCGACTACTTTTCTGAGCGACCACACGCCATCGTTCCAAAACCTGGCTGCGACAGTCAGTTATCTGCATACCTTTGGCAAGTGGTTTACGGTGTTTTACCTCAGTATCGACAACATTCCGAACTACCACAATATCTTTGGCTACCGATACAACTACGACAAATCGGGGAACGTGGTGGGTGCAACGCCTGTTGTGCCGGCCCTTTACCGCACGTTTTTTGTGGGGGTAAACATGTCGCTAACGCAGTTTAAGAAAGACGAATTGTAAAAACCGTATAAAAAATGAGAAAATTCATCATCGCAGCCGTCGCTGTTTTTGGAACCTATGCCTCCAATGCCCAAGACTATAAGGCCCCGTTGGAAAAAACATTCGGCATCTTCGATACCTCGACGGTAATGGAGAATAAAATAGAGATGGCCAATAAAGTGAGCCTGATTGCCAAGAAGTGGAGTGGCGAGTGGCAAACCCATTACTATGCCGGCCTTTGCAAAACGGTTCTTTCCTATATGGAGAAGGATGCAACGAAGCGTGATGCCTACCTGGATGAGGCAGAAAAGGAACATGACGACGCAGTGAGTGTACAGAAGAAGGAAAACGATGAAACCTATGTACTTGCCGCAATGATTGCCAATGCGAGGCTTGCTGTGGACGGCTCTACAAGGTGGATGAAGTATGGCAAGATTTTTACGGCCAACTTGGAAAGCGCCAAGAAACTTAATCCCGACAATCCGCGAATCTATTACCTCGATGGTACTGCCAAGTTGTTCACTCCAAAGGCATTTGGTGGAGGTAAGAAAGCGGCAATGCCTTATTTCGAGAAGGCAGCGCCATTATTTGAGAAGGAAGCCGGTGCCGACATCACCAAGCCGCATTGGGGCAAGGACCGCAACGCCATGCATTTGGCAGAGTGCAAGGCCGGCGAATAGTTACTACAAAAATATTTTGATGGGCAATGGGCCGCTGCAAAAGAAAAGAGCGGCGGCTCATTTTCTTTCCAGATTCGCTTGCCGAATTGCAGCCGCCATTTGGGGAATGAGCGATGGGGTTTGCTCGGCGGCGGTGCCCACCACCAGAAGGTTGGCACCTGCCAAGGCATTCTCATAGATTTTTTCCGCAGTGCGGATACCGCCCCCAACGATGAGGGGAATGGAAGTTTGGCTGGAAACCATCCGAATCATATCGACCGAAACCGGAATCTGCGCGCCGCTACCGGCTTCCAGATATAGGACATGCTTGCCCTGCATTTCTGCCGCCCAAGCCGTGGCTAGGGCAATCTCGGGTTTGTTGTTGGGGATGGGTTGGGTGTTGCTGATGTAGGAAACCGTTGTAGGTATCCCACCATCTATGAGTAGGTATCCGGTTGAAATGGTTTCCAATCTGCTGGCGCGCACCATTGCCGCCGATGTAACGTGCTGTCCTATCAAGAGTTCCGCATTTCTGCCAGATACCAGCGACAGATAGAGTAATGCATCGGCGGCGGGAGTTACTTGGGCGGGGCTGCCGGGGAAAAGGATGATGGGGATGGAAGCCCTTTTCCTAAAGGCCGCAATACAGGCTTCCATTTGTTGGGTGAGTAGTAAGCTGCCACCCAGTAGCAAGTATTTTACGCCAGCCTCCGCACAGGTGGCGGCCAAGGCTTCCATCTCCAACGGAGATATTTTGTCTGGGTCGGCCAAAATGGCCAACTCGGTTTGGCCGCCGTCTCGAAGGGTGGTCAGTTCGCGATATATGTTTCCCGTTGCCAAGGGCGAATGGATTTGACGATTTGCGCAACGCCCATGGGCAAGCGGCCAAAAGTACAAATATAGTCTAATCCGGTAGGTACCTCAGCAATTGCGTTTGGGTTGTGGATTCCTATTGCCTCCTCGGCAAAAGGCTTCGCGTAGGGGCATATTTTTGAAATGGGTTAGCATTTGCCTTATTCCCGGCTTCCAAAGTAGAAGTGTAGGCCTGCGGTGAAGGTGAAATAGACATCGTTGGATACCAAGCCGCCGGACTTGAAGGAATAGCCGTCTACATAATCGGAGAAGGCATAGTTTGCCTGAAAGTTGATATTGAAAATCGTTTTCGACAAGAGTCCCGTTTTGGGTAACTTGAAGTCCATCCCTATGTTTTCCAGGAGTACTGCGGTTGAACTTGTTGATTTGGTGTGTTCGTTAGGAGCTTGGTCGGGTCTGAAACGGGTGGTAAGCGTGCTCAAGTTGTTGTTAAGGTATCCTAGGCCGAGTCCCCAATAAAGACGGTTCTTGATTTCCTTGTTTTTCAGGCCGTGCCTGTTGAAGATGTTGTTGAACGAATATCTGGCGTTAACGTTGGCGGTCGTGAAATTGTTATGGCTTTGTAGGCCACTGGTCCATTCGTTGGCCGGACTTGCACTATAAAGTTCTCCTGCGGCGCATTCCACCCCAATCCGCAACTTCTCGGAGAAGTTGTACCCATACGTCACCGAAAATACGTCCCTTACGGGGTGGTTTTTGAGCTCTCCGTCTATGACGGTTCCCCCTGCATTGATGCCGACCATATGTTTTTGGTTGTAGGCATCGGCGGCATCATCCCGGAATTGGGCGTGCGCAAGGGTGCTCGAAAACAACAAAAGTAGGTTGCCAATCAAATAGCGGTTCATGGATAGAAGAGGGTCTAAACGGCCAAAGCTAAGTATTTTTTGTCAAATTCGGATAAAAATTTCAAAATATTTGCATGATTTATGAATCGGTATTGTATTCAGCGGTTTACACGTGGCAGAATATCGTGTTCTGTTTCATACCACACTCTTTCGGGCGAGCGGGCTCCTGTTGGGGCCGAGCAACGGGATGGTCGGGATACCGGTGTTTTGTAGAATTTGGAAGGCAATATCACCCCTTTGAAGATTAATTATATTTTATTTGATTTTGGTAATATGCATATTGGCAGGTTGTTCACGGCAACGTAAAAAAGAATTCATCGTCTTAAAATCCCTCAAAAACATTTTTTTTATTACTTTTGAAGCAAAATAAGCTAGATTGTATTAGCGGCGCAACTAATTTATGCCGCGGTCAATAGAACTTAAATTTTTGATGGTTACGTTTGCCGCTTGGGACTGACGGAAGCGAAGCTTTGCAGTAAACTGTAGGAAATTGGATTTATGGCTTGGCACGTGATATATACTAAGCCCAACAGCGAAAAAAAGGTGTCGCAAACTTTGGTGGCCATGCGGAAACAGGTATTCTGTCCTGTTACGTCTGAAATCCGCCAATGGAGCGACCGCCGAAAAGTGATTTCGGTGCCGTTATTCCGGTCATACGTTTTTGTTTGGATGGACGATTATAAGAACGAGCACGTTGCGGTGCTGCAACTTCCCGGGGTTCTGGGTTTCTTGAAATGGCTGGGGAAGCCCGGCATTGTAAGGAGCGAAGAAATTGAGCAAATCAGGGAATTCATAGCCCGTTATAAAAACCATAAGATTTCGGTTGCCAATCGGTACTCCACGGGCGACAAGGTCTCGATAGCCGAGGGGCCGCTTGCAGGCAAAGGGGGCACGATATTGGCCATCCGAAACAAGACGGCGGTTTTGGAACTGGAAACATTAGGCTGCTGCCTCTTGGCCCATGTTCCTGTATCAAATATAAAAGATGTTGGGAGCGTTATAGATTAAGGCACCAGACACTTTGGAAACCAATTAGACATATAAGATGAAAGATACGCATAAGCAGGCTTTGATGGAATATGAGCGGGCAGATGAGCAACGGGAACCTAACGGCATGGATATCAACAAGCTGTTACAACTATTCTTGTCTCGCTGGTACATTTTCCTGTTCAGCCTCGTTATTTTTGTTTGTGGGGCAAAGGTTTATTTGAGGTATGCCACTCCGAAATATAAAATAATGTCCAAAGTCCTCATCAAGGACGA
The DNA here is from genome assembly GCA_903905685.1 of uncultured Bacteroidota bacterium. Taxonomy (GTDB): domain Bacteria; phylum Bacteroidota; class Bacteroidia; order Chitinophagales; family Chitinophagaceae; genus CAIYTT01. The sequence continues at coordinate 12,182 of CAIVHI010000280.1, forward strand.
CCAAAAGTCGGGCAGCGACGATGATAGCCAAATTTTGCAGGACATCGGGTTGTCATCGGGCTCGGCCAATGTGGACAATGAAGTGGAAATATTGAAGACCACTACGTTGATGGAAGAAGTGGCGCGGTCTATGCAGTTGAATGTGCGGTATTTCCTGAAAGCTAAATTCAAGCCCACAGAACTTTACAAAGAGAACCAGCCCTTCAGGATGGTTTTCACAAAATTCAACGATGATTCCATCAAAGGCATATTGAAGTATGAAATTGCTGCAAAAGACAACAATACTTTTACCTTAAACACCGGGAACCGGGTTTGGAAGGGCAAATGGGGCGAATCGGTAACCTTGCCCGTGGGTACGGCCATGATGCTTCGTAATTTTGAATGTCCGGTGAAGCCGAACGGCAACTACTTGGTTCAAATCAGCGATTACAACTCGGTGGTGGAACATTACTCCTTCAGTTTTGATGCCGTTGTTCCCTCAAAGCAAGTCACAACCGTTGCGCTTTCCTTGAAGGAAGAGATTCCACAGAAGGGCATCGACATCCTTAACAGGTTGATGCACATCTACATACAAGACAAAATAGATGACCAGAACACCATTGCGGACAGCACCATCAAATTCATTAAAGACCGGTTGCTCATTATTGGTGATGAACTGAAATCGAAAGAAGGCGAAATTGAAGTTTATAAGAAGGCAAATGGTTTGGTTGATTTGGAGACGCAAGGTGAGCTTTTGTTGAACAACAACGACCAGAATGAAAAGTCGCTG
>CAIVHI010000281.1 GCA_903905685.1 uncultured Bacteroidota bacterium
CATGCCCTTGGTATCGGTTTTGTAATACTTGCCGGTAAAGGCATATTCCGTTCCGCGAAGGCGCGCAATGTTGTACACCTCCTTAGGCAGTACCTTCTTCCACTCGGCATCGGTCACGTGCAGCGTTTTTGTATCGGTACGGGAATAATACGGGTTGTTTTTGTGGTCTAACATCTCTTCGTTTTTTTGCGCATTGCTGCATGAAAACTGCAATGTTGCCGCACACACTGCCAGTAATATTGTAAGTCGGTTCATTGCACGTTTTTGGACTGCATATTAGGGAAATTTGCGTTGCCCACCAATTTGTAACGGAGCATAATGCAATTCGGAAAATCTATCATCCCCCAACTTTATTGTGCCATCCAATACTTCCTCAACAACCATTCTCCCGTTGCCACGAGCAATATTAGGAAGAAATACCATTTGCGGTCTATCAATTGCACGGTCTCCGTGGTGGTGCGGATGACGGGTTTCACGCTGTCGCTGCGCAACAGGCTGTCTGCAAGCGCATTGAAGCTATTAGCACTAAAGAATTCGCCCCCGTATATCTTGGAAAGGCCGCTTAAAAGTTCAAAATCGGCACGGGTGTCCAACAATTCCAATGGGGTTCCTGTCACGGCAAAGCTGCCGGTTACTTTGTAATCTTTACCATCCAAGCCGGTACGAGCCGTATAGGTATAGGTGCCTGGGGCGTGAATGCCCAGGTTAAGCGCATAGGCCGACCCTACCCTCTCGAAAGTATATTTTACTACCTTGCCCGAACTGTCGGCGATGCTCAAATCGGCATCAGGCGTATTCGTGCTTTCTTTATTCTCGTTGTATAAGAATGCCTGTAAGTTTACAGGCTCGGCATCGGTCCAGGTGGTCTGCGTCATTTTTACCGAGAACGGCTTCATGCCTCTGTCCGTACAAAGGAAGGTGACGGTTTGGCGAATCAACTCGTCAATAACGTCATGGTTGCCATTGTTCTTAAATTCTTGCAACCTCCACCGCCATATGCCCTCACCGGCTAGGTAGGCGCTCGGCACTTCGGCCTGCTGGAGGAGCCAAACCGAGGTCTTGGTATCGGCAAAGCCTGTTTTTTGCTCCAACAGCGGATAACTGCCCGGCAAGGGATATAGGCCACCCACATTGGTTGTGAGCGGCGGCATTTTGTCGAGGATGGATTGAATGTTTCCAGGAACCGTAAACGCTACGAATGCGGGATTGTAGATGGGTGTAAGGTTATGCAACGTGCCCGGACCCAATCGTACACCGGTGAGGTGATTCAAGTCTCCTACCGTTTGGTAATCGGTATGATCGGTCAGGATTACCCATAGCGGCTTTTTTGCAGCTATTAGTGCAGATGTGATGTTCTTCTTCAGATTCGGCAGGCCATGCAGGATGATGGCGCTATAGGCGGAAAAATTGCCGGGCAGGTTGTCGGCTGAACAAACCGTCACTTTGTAGGCATCCAGTCCGGAGAGTGCCTCCCTGATGGCATAAACGTCGGGATGCGGCGCATAGGCAGCAATTAAGATGCTCTTTTTTTCTTCGGTAACGTCCACATAAATGTCGCGGATATTGTTGGCCGTGTTTGCTTCGCCTTGAACGGTTGGCACTACAATGCGGTAATGGTGCAGACCGGTTTTGTCGGTCCTTAGGGAGAAAACATATTCGTGGTCAAACCGGTCATTGTTGATATTCAGTGGCAATGTAGCCAAGCTGCGGCCATCTTCAAGGACCGACAAATTACTCGAGAAGCCGCCGCAAAGCGAAGCGGCTACACCAACCCGTATCTCAAAACTGCTGTTGGCAGCCACGGTCTTGTTATAAAGGGTCTGGGTGATGGCCAAATCTTTTTGAACTGCCGTATCGCCAATTCCAATGGTATAAACCGGGCAGTTCAAGCCGGTGTGGTCGAACAGTGGGTTGGCGCCGGCATTGTACCTGCCGTCTGATGCCAAAATTATGGCACCCAGATTTCGGTTGCCATAGTAATCTTTCACAGCCGTGAGCGCACCTGCAATGTTGGTGGATGTACCATCGTATTTGAATACATCATCGGAGTGCATTTTTCCGGAAAATCCTTGAATGTCTACTTCGAATTTGCCGTTGAGGCGATCGAGCAACGCCTTGACGCAACCCGTATATTTTGCCGAATCTAGACCCAACACCCGCCCAACCGACGTGGAATTATCCTGCAACAAAACCACCTCGGGCTTCTCCACCGTATTCTTATCAATAACGAACGAGGGAGCGAGAACGAGGAGTAAGGCCAAGAAAACCACTACGGTGCGCAGTGCAGCGGTAGCGAACGGATAAGGAACCGCACGTTTTTTGTCGGCCCGGTAAACCAAATAGCCCGCACCCGCCGCCAACACCAATGAAGCGAACCAAAAAATCAATTGCATCGGCAAGCAAACTAAACAAAAAATCGAACATGAGGGCCGTAAGGCCGTTGAGTGTTTTGAAATTTACCAATTCAAAAACAAAAATGAAACCCAATTACCGGCTGGCTCCAACGGGGGGAATCGCTTTTGCTCCCCCTTACGACAACATCTTCTCCATCTCTACAAATGCCTGAGCAGCGGGATAACCTTCCCACATAATGCGGTATATAGTGTTGGCTATTGGAATTTCCAAGGCGTATTTGTTAGAGATGTGGAACATGCCTCGGGCACCATAGTAGCCTTCGGCCACCATATTCATTTCCAAGATGGCGGCCTTCACTGTGTAGCCCTTGCCAATCATAGACCCGAAGGTGCGGTTGCGGCTGTGGAGCGAGTAGCAGGTTACCAATAAATCTCCCAAGTAGGCGCTGATGTGGAAATCCGGCTTTTTGTCGGACGGGTTGAAGGCGTCGAAATGACCCGACAAAAAGTGGTACATCTCCCGGTAACAGTTAGTGATGTAGACACTCAAAAAGTTGTCGCCATAGTCCAAGGCACGCGCTATGCCCGAGCCAATGGCGTAAATGTTCTTCAGCACCGCTGCAAACTGCACCCCCCAGATGTCGTGGTTGGTGGCGGTATTGATGTAGCTGTTGTTGAAAAGCTTGGCTACCGAAGCCGTAAGGTCGTCGTTAAGCCCCGAAAACGTGAGGTAGGAAAGGCGTTCTTCAGCCACTTCTTCGGCATGGCATGGGCCGGTAATGGCCAAATAATTCTCAATGGGGAAATTGCAGACCTTGTTCAAGTAGTCGTTCAGGAGCAGGTTACTCTCCGGCAACACCCCTTTGATGGCCGATACAACCGTCTTACCCTCCCAAAGGGCCACGGGCACTGCAGCAATAACGCTTTGAACATAGGCAGACGGGACGGCAACAATCACAATGTCGCAATCGTTCAACAATTGGACGAGGTCAGACGTGGGCAACACCGAACCGGCATTGAATTTTACCGACGTGAGGTAGTGGGGATTATGGTTGCGGCGCAGCAAATGTTGCACGGCCTCATTGTTCCGAATCCACCAATGAATGGTCAATCCGTTGTCGGTCAATATCTTAGCTATTGCCGTTCCCCAACTGCCATTGCCAATGATGCCTATCTTGCTGCTTTCGGTTCCGTTCAAATCCTAACGTTTTATAACGGCCAAAAGTAATTCTTTCGTAACAATAACCGAAAGGACGCGCGCGTTTTCAGCAAATACGCTTCGATGGGCATCCAAGGGTGGCAACTGGCACTACCAATTGCGATTGCCGTCTCCCCCACCGCCTCCGGGGCGGAAGCCGGGCATATGGTCGCGTTCGCCCCTATTTTCATCGGCATTGATGGCCGGCGGGGCTCCCTTGAAATTGCGAATGGTGTAGGTGAACTGCAACATGAGGTACTGGCGCAACACTTGAGACGTCTGGTTCTGGACGTAGGTTTCGGTCACCGTTCTAGCAATGCTTTGGTTCTGGTTCAGCATATCGTAGCAGGTAAGGCGTACTTCAAGTGCCTGCTTCTTCATGAGCTTGTATGCCAAATAGGTGTTCCACAAGAAGTAGTTCTGAGGTGCCGTTCCGGCAAATGCCGCATAGTAGCTATTGGTGATATTGGTATTGAACACCAAGTGTTTCAAGAATATCAGGTTCACTTTTGCAGATGCGGTGTGGCTGTAATAGTTGTTGTTGGCCGATACGGCTTCGGTATTTTTCACCAAGTTGTAGTTGCCGGTATACGCAACCGTGAAGTCCACCTTTTCACTTACATTGCTACTCAATACGATGCCTGCTGTAGGCACTGTATTGTTGGAGAAATTGAATTGGTTGTTGACTAGGCCCGGTGTGCGGGTGTAGCTAATGCCGCCATTGAAATTGAGGTTGCATTTCACGGCATCGAAAGGAACACTGTAGGTGACGAACGCCTTACCGTTCCAATAGCTGTTGAGGTTGACCGGCAAGGTAAGCTGGCTACCCTTGTTGATGACCACGGGATTTGCCATAAAAGGCCCCTGGAAGCTGGAATCTCGGGAGGGTTGGAAAGTGGCATTGCCAATGTAGTTGGAGATGAAGTTGCCATACATGTACACAAAGAAATTGTGTGCCGTTTTGGACTTGGTGAGGCCATACCGAATGACGATGGTTTGCTCATAATCCTGCTTCAAATCAGGGTTGCCTGCCTTGAGCAACAAAGGGTTGCTGACATCCACCACGTCCTGCAACTGCGTTACCGACGGTGCGGAAATATTGGTTCGGTAGATGATGCGCAGGTTCCTGCCGTCGGCAAAACGGTAATTGAAGAACATCAATGGTAATAAATCGGAAAAGGTCTTTTGGGGAACGGTAAGCGCATAGGGAAACGTCTGACTACCACCGAGTTCGGAATATTGGTAGTTCACCCCAAAGGAGAAATTGAATTTCTTGTCGCCAATGCGGTAGCTCACGCCCCCCTTTTGGGTGGTGTAAAGGCTGTTGTACTTGTTGGAGTAAAAGGTATCCAAGTTGGTGTAGGCATGGGTAGTGTCGCTGAAATTGCTCGTTTCCTTGTCTGAAAAGTTTTTTGAGAATGATGGCGAGTAGTTAAACATGAATTGGCCCTTCTTGCCCACCGGCTCGGTGTAGTTTACGCTCGCCCCCAACCCATAGCCCAAGTTGTTCAATGTATAATTTTGATTCAGCACATTGGATGTGTGCCCGGCAAAGTATTCATTAGAAGCATAATAAGCCCCACTGCCCGACTTCTCGTTGACGGATGGGCTTAAATTCAGGGATATCGTACGGCGGGATTTGTGAAACTTGTGCTGAATCAACAAGTTGCCCGAGGAAGAATAGCCGGAATAGTTGAAGGTGGAGTTATTGACCGTCTTGCTTGACAGCACATCTCCCAAGCTATCTGTGGCCAGCGTGCCGGAGTTGGAGCCGCTTTGTTGCAAGTTAAGCGATGGAGTGAATATGATGGAGTTGTAGGAATCTATGGTGTATTCCAAGCGCAAATTGAAACGGTGATTGTAGTTGGTGGTGAGCGCCGGAACATCGGTTTCATTGTATACGTTGGACGTATCGGTAGACGTGAAATAGTTTCTACGGATGGTGGAGTTGTCGGTATTGTTGGAGGAGTTGTAAAAATAACTGCCCATCACCTTTACTTTTTTACCCCAACTGTCGCTGTAATTTAGTCCAATGGAATTGGTGGTGGTGATTCCTCCCTGTTGATTCACCATGAAATTGTTGGAACCGCCGCCACCGCCACCGCCACCGAAGGCACCGCCCGAGCCACTGCCGCCACCCCGGTTTTGCCCGCCCGAATTGCCCAGCACCCCTAAAATGTCTTGGGTACTGAAATTCTGTTGGTTGATGTTGTTGGTCAACGCCAAAATGGAGATGCGTCTGTCGCCGTCGAATATGTTGAGATTTCCACCGCCCAGGTAGGTATCGTCGGTGCCGCCTGCACCATAAAACTTACCGAAAATGCCCTCGCTTTTATTGCGCTTGGTAGTGATGTTCATGGTTTTCTGCGAGTTACCATCGTCGAAGCCTGTAAATGTGGCTTGATCACTCATTTTGTCGAAGATTTGAATCTTGTCTATGACCTCGGCAGGAAGGTTGCGGAGTGCCAGTGTGGGGTCATTTCCGAAAAACGGCTTTCCGTCCACGTATACTTGTTGCACCGACTCACCATTTACCTTTACACCGTTATTGTCGGAGGTAACCCCCGGCATTTTGGTGACTAAGTCTTCGGCCGATGCATCGGGATGGGTCTTGTAGGCATCGGCGTGAAACTGCGTCGTATCTCCATTCTGCTCCGCGCGAATCTGATGGCTTTCAACGGTTACTCCTTTCAAAGTTGTCGATTCGCCCCGCATCACGAGGGTGCCCATCCAAGTGTCGCCCATCACTTCCACCGTCCGCCTGCGGGCACGATAGCCCAAGTAGGCCAACGAAACGGTATACTTGCCGGGAGCGATGTCTGCAATTTGGAATACGCCGGACATGTCGGTAACCGATCCTGTTTTTTGGGTGGTGTCGTCTACCGAAGTCAACATTACGGCCACCCCGGTGAGTACCGAGGAGTCTGCCACGTCTTTAACTACACCGGACACGCTAAAACCGCCTGCACGTACCCCGAAAGAAGTAAATAAAAAAAGCGAAAGCAATTTGGCGAAAATGCGCATTGGGGATACCTTAATGAGCGATATTGACCGCCACCCGATTGGAAGGTTTAAAACTTACCGGCATTTACCGATTCATCTACCATGTGCCAGCACAATTTGAACCACTCGGTATACTTCTCGGGGTGCGACGCTAAGTCGGCCAACAAAAAGTTTTTGGATACATACACGTACGCAGCTACTTCATCGGGGTCGGGAATCGGAGGTTCATTGGTGGTGCCTACAAACACATGGTCAAATTCATGTTCTATCAAGCCATTGTCGAAATGCGCCTTGTAGACGAAACTGAATTTCTCGGTGAGCTCCGTTGCCAAACCCATTTCTTCTTTCAACCTCCGCACCGCAGCATCGGCTATCGGCTCGCCCGGCCGGGGATGGCTACAGCACGTGTTGGTCCAGAGGCCGCCGGAATGGTACTTGTCGGTATTTCTCTTTTGCAGCAACATTTCTCCGGCCGTATTGTAAATGAACACGGAAAGCGCGCGGTGCAGAGCCCCTACCCTATGGGCTTCCAATTTTTCCATCGTGCCCAACTCCTTGTCCTGCTCATCAACCAACACTACTTGTTCCATGTTTCTTTTTTCGCTTCGCAAGATAGCCGATTGATGGCTTCGAACGGATATAGGTTTATAACCAAAACCTTCGTGGTTCGACAGATTCGGCTGTGTAAAGGCTTGAGCCAGACGGTCAGTGATTGACAACCACTTTTTGCACGGTGCAACTGTCCCCATCCAATATTTTCAGGAAATATACTCCTGAGGGCAAATCTCCGACCGGGCAAATCACGTCGGAATGACCGATAGATAGGGCTACCTGCCCGAGGTCGCGAACGCCATTCCCTGTCACGTCATACAACACCATGGATGGATGCCGGTCCCCATTCGATTCGTACCCAATGTGCAGTACATCCACAGCAGGATTGGGCCCAACTGTGACCGCCGAGAGTCGGGCAATTGACGGCATACCCGATGTGGACCCCGCAAATGGAGAGAATATATTAGCAACTCCCAGCCCGGCCCCGGAAGAACTGTCGAGCGTGATTTGCAGCAGGCAAAACTTGAAGTCGGGTGAATACCAGCTGTAACGTTGGAAATAGCCACTGTAGGTAGGCGGAAAACCCGGAACACTGTCATAGCGATATGCAACTGTACTGCACCGCAGTGCATTGGGGAACGATATGGATGGCAATATTAAGGTGCCATAACCATCCTCAACATTGGTATCCAATTCGATAGTGTAGGTCGACGTGGCTCCACCGTAGGAAAAAACGACGTCGGTGTCAATCGAGGTTTCACCGTAAACCACCGGATACCTGTTGGCAATCTGTGGCTTGTAGTAGTGTTGAGTCGTACTTCCCAGCGCTATATATCCCAAATATTCCAATGCAGACGACGTTGCCGACAAGTATTCATATACCGCTGTGCCACCAATGGTTGCCTCTGCGGCCAAGCCGCTACCCGGAAAAGAATCGCAATAAACGGTAGTGGAACAGTCTACATACCTATAAACAATGGTGTTCAAAGCCGTGAGGGTATGGAAATCCCAGGTCACCCCTGCACCCGACGCGCCTATGGCAACCCCCGCAGTGTGGCATTGGTGTTGGGCAAGGGTATCTCCCGCCACAGGATTGTTGGTAACGGCTGTGAGGACCGGCTGGGCTACCGACGAAGCCGAACAAACAGCAAGAACAGCGATTATGATGTATTTCACGAGAAACATTTGTTCGGAATTAGAAGTAAGCAAAATGCAAAGGTTTAATTCGAATATACATCTTTCATCAAGCCTTAATTGGTATGGATGCTGATTGCCTACCCCAATCATCCAATCAAAGAATAAATTGCCGAATCTATGAACTTGCCCCGATAATAATAGTTTTCGCGGAAATAGGCCTCCCGAACGAAGCCTTGCCGTTCCAATACACGGATGGATGCGCTATTTGCAGGATTCACATTGGCCTCTGCCGAGTGCAGTTTCATGGTGTCGAAACCGTATTGCAACACCGCCCTAATAGCCTCCGCCATTATACCTTGGCCCTGATGTTTCGGGTGTAGCACGTAGCCCAACTCGCCGCGATAGTGGTTTTTATTGATGTTCCAAAAGCAAATGGTGCCTATCAGTTTTGGATTGCCCTTTAGGGTAATGGCCCAATTTATGGCGTCGTTTTCGTCTATGCCCTTGTCCACCAATGCAATGAAGGTCATGACCTCATCAAGCGTCTTAACAGGCTCCCGGTCCAGATATTGCAATATACCGGGATCCGACCGTTGGAAAAATACTTCGGGAGCATCTTCCACCCCCATTCTGCGCAACACCAGCCGCTCGGTGGTAAGGACGGGAAATGGAGTAAAGTTGACTTGCAGCATGGGAACGAACTGTTTATGGCCTTAATAAATCCTTTCTCCACGGGTCGGCTATCCACCGAGCTAAAGGAATGGTAATATTAGTGATTTCCTGCCTGAATAACAAGGAAGCCGCACAGATTGAGCCCTCCCGATCGGGCATTTGCCGGCAC
>CAIVHI010000282.1 GCA_903905685.1 uncultured Bacteroidota bacterium
GGGTTCACATTGGTGTTCATCATCGTGTGCATCACGCTTTATCCATTTGCACTGTACGCCAAAACGCCGATACCCATTTCGGCCTACATCTCCTTGTTCGTATGCCTCATTCCCACCACCATTGGCGGGCTGTTGTCGGCCATCGGCATATCGGGTATGGATAGGGCTTTGAGGGCCAATGTGATTGCCAAATCCGGAAAGGCTGTGGAAACCGCTGGCGACCTCGACGTACTATTGCTGGACAAGACCGGCACCATCACCATAGGCAACCGCAAGGCCACCCGCTTTTACCCTGCCGTGGGCATAGACGAGAAACACCTCACGAAGTGCGCCGTCCTCAGCTCCATGGCCGACGAAACCCCTGAGGGTAAGTCGATTATAGAATTGAGCGGCCTGAACCCGGCATCGTTCGGCATAGAAAATCCGACGTTCATCAAGTTTACTGCCGAGACCCGCAGCAGCGGTATCGATTTCGGCACGACTAAAATCAGGAAAGGTGCTTACGATTCCATGAAGCGAATGGTAGAGAAAGCAGGCAACACCTTCCCAGAATCCACCACGCGCGATGTGAACAATATCTCCTCGAATGGCGGAACGCCACTTGTAGTATTGGAGAACAACGTGGTACTGGGAGTGATAGAACTGCAAGACATCATCAAAACCGGCATATTTGAGCGCTTTGAGCGGCTGCGCAAAATGGGCGTGAAAACGGTTATGGTAACCGGCGACAATCCATTGACTGCCAAGTATATAGCTGAGAAAGCAGGTGTGGACGACTACATTGCGGAAGCCAAGCCTGAAGATAAAATGGCTTATATCCGGAAAGAGCAGGCCACGGGCAAGCTGGTGGCGATGATGGGTGACGGCACCAACGATGCTCCCGCCCTTGCCCAAGCCGATGTTGGCGTGGCCATGAACAGCGGTACCGCAGCAGCCAAGGAAGCCGGCAACATGGTGGACCTCGACAACGACCCCACCAAGCTCATTGAAATTGTGGAAATAGGTAAGCAACTCCTCATGACCCGCGGCACACTCACTACGTTCTCCATTGCCAACGACGTAGCCAAGTATTTCGCCATTGTGCCCGCATTGTTCATCACCTCGATACCTGCACTGCAACGCATCAACATCATGAACCTGCACAGTCCGGCAAGCGCCATCCTGTCGGCCATCATTTTTAACGCCATCATCATCCCTATGCTGATTCCGTTGGCACTCCGTGGGGTTGCTTACAAACCGATAGGTGCAAGCGCGCTGTTGCGGAGGAACCTGTTGGTGTATGGCCTGGGAGGCGTGCTACTTCCCTTCATCGGTATCAAGTTGATCGACATCATCGTAGCACTATTCATTTGATTCATCACATTCATCAAAAACCACAAAAATGAAAAACGAAATAGTTCCATCCGTCCTGCTCACGGTTTTGTGCGTCATCCTGCTTTCGGGCGCATACCCTGCGGTCATCTGGGCCATTGCTCAAGTGGCACCGGGCCATGGCGAAGGCATCACCATGAAAGATGGCCACGGCAAATACTACTATGAAAACATAGGCCAGAAGTTTAGCGACGACAAATATTTCTGGTCGCGCCCTTCGGCGGTAGGCTACAATGCGGCCGGCTCGGGCGGCAGCAACAAAGGGCCGGACAATCCCGATTATCTAATTCAGGTTCAAGGCACCATAGACACCTTCATGGCACACAACCCCGGTATCAACAAAGCCGACATTCCGTCTGATCTGGTGACTGCCAGCGGTAGCGGCCTCGACCCCCACATCAGCGTTGAAGGTGCGGAGATACAGGTGGCCCGCGTAGCCAAAGTGCGCGGCATGGATAGAAACCGTCTGGAAGCACTCGTGAAAGCCCATATAGAAGGCCCCATGTGGGGCATGGGCCCCGAACGCGTGAACGTGCTTCGCCTGAATTTGGACTTAGACAATACCGCCGTGAAATAATCACCTGCATCATCGAAAACAGTTTTATCAAACATCAAAATTCATCAACAACATGAAATTGAAGACAACGGCAATAGTGGTTTCGGCAGCCCTGTTGCTCACCCAACAAGCCGGCGCACAAACTACCGACGCCATGAAAACGGGCGCTGCAACAGATACCGTGAAGACGGACAACGATAGCAAGATACCCTGGGACGGTTTTGACCAGACGTGGATAAACGGCAACGACCGTAGGGATTCTTCGGTGTTCCACATCCCCTACTTCACGCCCAGCATCCTCATCGACAACAACATCACCCACTCCTTCAACAGCCCGATTGACCATACCGTTGTGGGCTCAACCGCTTTGGCACGTAATGACGAAATGGTGATATCGGCCATCAATTTGGGTGGCGACTTCACGTTCGGCAATGCCCGTGGCCGCATTATGACGCAGTTCGGTGCGCGCTCGCAAGTAGTGCCTCGGAACGACCTGAGCCCCTATCGCGGCCAATATGACTTGGCCGATGCCTATCGCTACCTCGATGAGGCTTATGCGGGCTACCATTTCGACAAGTGGTATGGCATCAATGTAGACTTCGGGCTGTTCATGTCCTATATTGGGCTGAACTCCTACTACCAACAGGAAAACTGGGAGTATCAGGCATCCTATACATCAGACAACACCCCTTGGTTTTTCAACGGTATGCGTATCCAGATTTTCCCGACCAAGACCCTCAAAATCGAGCCTTGGATCATTAATGGCTGGCAGAGCTATGGCTCCTTTAACGCCCTGCCCGGCGTTGGCGCCAACATTACGTGGATGCCGCACGAATACATCAAGATGCTGACCAACGACTATTACGGTACCGATGCCGCAGGCTTGGTGGGCCGCCACCGCTTCCATTCCGACAACAGCTTCTTCCTACGATATTTCAACAATCCGAAATCCAAGGGTATCAGCAGGATGGCATTTACCGCCACGTTCGATATTGGCTTTGAAAAAGGCGACGGCGTAAACGGGTTCACTAATGATACTGCAGCAAACTCCCCCACCCATCGCGGTCCGGCGCAATACTTTGTAAGCTGGATGGTGTACAACAAAATATGGTTGGCCAAAAATAAATGCGGCTTCTATATGGGAGGCGGCTGGATGACCAACCCCGGCAGGTACTTGGTGTTGGCACCCACAGGCGATGCCAGCCCCATGCCCAACCCCTACAATCCTACCCAAACTGCGGGCACACATCCCTTTACAGAAAACCCGGGCGACCAATTCACCGGCTGGGATTGCTCTTTGGGCTTCAGTTGGACTCCTAACCAAGGTGTGGAATTCAAAACCGAGTGGGTGCACCGTCAGGCCAACGTCAATTATTTTGCAGGTCCGGGTGGCGTAACATCACCAACCGGCTATACCACGACCGCTGTTCCTACTACAGGTTGGGCTCCCGACTTGGTGACTTCGGAAAACAGGATTGTGTTTGCAGCGTTGTTCCGGTTGTAGCATTCAATAAGCGGGGATCGCCCTGCCCATGAATACGACGAAGTGAATAAGTTTAAGGTAGTGGCGTGGCCGAAAGGCTTCGCCACTATCCTGTTTCAAAAAAACAAAGGCGGGTGCCATGGCTCGTCATCAAAAAATGCCACAATGGAGACCCCCGAAAACGACAGGAACGCGGAACACTTTTTAGACCTCATCAAGCAGTCGAAAAAAGGGAAGTTCAAGATATACATCGGCATGAGCGCCGGCGTAGGCAAGACCTACCGCATGTTGCAAGAGGCCCATGCCCTACTGCAAAACCACATAGACGTACAGATTGGGTATGTGGAAACCCATGGCCGAAAGGAAACGGTGGCCTTGCTGGACGGTCTGCCCGAAATACCGCGTTACAGTGCCTTTTATAAAGGCAAATTGATGGAGGAAATGGATGTGCAGGCCATCTTGAACGCCCACCCTGAAGTAGTGCTTGTAGACGAACTGGCCCACAGCAACGTGCCCGGCCGCAAGAACGAAAAACGCTGGCAGGATGTGCTGGACATCCTCGATGCCGGTATCAACGTCATCAGCGCAGTCAACATCCAACACATTGAAAGCCTGAACGACGTAGTGAAAACCATTACCGGCATCGAGGTATCGGAACGTATTCCCGACAAGGTCTTGAAACTCGCTGATGAGGTAGTGAACATCGACCTGACAGCCGATGAGCTTATTGACCGGCTGAAAGCGGGGAAAATATATGCCCCTGAAAAGGTGGCCATCGCCTTGCAAAACTTTTTCAAGGCCGACAGCATCTTGCAGTTGCGCGAGTTGGCACTCAAGGAGGTAGCAGGCCAGATTGAGCGTAAAGTGGAGACGGAGATTCCGCGAAGCGTAAGCTTCAAGCACGAAAAAATATTGGCCTGCATCAGCAGCAACGACCGCACCACCAAACTGGTCATCAGGAAGTGCGCCCGGCTTGCCGGCTACTACAATGCCCAATGGTTTGTACTGTATGTAGAGACCCCGAAAGAAAGTCCCGATAAAATTCCGTTGGACAAACAACGGCACTTGATTAATAATTTTAAATTGGCAACAGAGCTGGGAGCGGAAGTGATTCGGACGAAGGATATGAAGGTGGCAACCGCCATCACCAAGGTTGCCGAAGAGAAAAACATCACGACGGTCTGTATCGGCAAGCCCGCACTCAGCCTGATAGAGATTATCTTGGCCACCAATGTTTTCAATCAATTGCTGAAAAAGCTCTCCAACAACAACATTGACCTCATCATCATGTCTTAATCTTGCACTATGGCGTTATCTATCAAATCCAAAATAGCAATCGGCATTGGGGTGTTGTTTGCCTTATTATTGGCCATGAGCACAATGGCCATCATCTTCATCAACCTGCTCTCCACCAAAACCGAAAACCTACTTACCGCCAATTACAACACTATTAGGTATTGTACCGAAATGTCGGATGCGGCCGATGAATTGGGCACCGACTCGGCCGCCGTCGGGCGGTTTGAACGAAACCTCGAAGCACAGGAGGCCAACATTACGGAACCCGGTGAAAAGGAAGCCACGCAACAGCTGCGAACCTATTTTGAGGAGGTAAAGCACGGTGACCTTGAGGCGGCTTTACTACACAAAATCAACAAACAGATTTATACCATTTACGCCCTAAATCAGCAGGCATTGGAACGCAAGAACGCCAACGCGCTACAAACCGCCGCCAATGCCAAGTTGTGGCTCTCCATGCTCACTACGGTACTGATACTCATTAGTTTTACGTTGGTGGTCAATTTCCCCGGCTATATCGCCAACCCGGTGAGGCTGCTCACGGAGGGCATCAAGGAGATAGCCCAAAAGAATTACGAAAAACGCATCTTTATAGAGACCAAGGACGAATTTGGCGATATGGCCGGTGCCTTCAACCAAATGGCCAAAAAGCTTTATGAATACGAACACAGCAACATTTCGAAGCTGATGTTCGAAAAGAAACGGGTGGATACCATCATCAACCAAATGGACGATGCCGTAGTTGGGGTGGATGCCGACAATAAAATCCTGTTCATCAACCATAAAGCAGAAGAACTGTTCAACCTCAAGGAGGCTGAAATAACCGGCAAGTATGCCCCCGACATTGCCTTGCGCAACGACCTACTACGAACAGTATTACAGAAAGATGCCAAGCAAAAGCCACTCAAAATCATCATCGACAAAAAGGA